>CAYTDR010000485.1:0-6332 GCA_964436185.1 uncultured Candidatus Obscuribacterales bacterium
CCGCCGCGCTCTGCGCCACGGTAACAAGCTTGGTCAGAAAAAGCCGTTGAATCTAAAAAATGGCCGACCACCAATGCGACGATTGTCAGGTCGAAACTCAGACAACAAGAATCCGGCCAATATGAGGGCGACATACTTTATGCATACCAAGTTGCTGGTCGCCGTTACGAAGGCGGCAGCTGCATTTATCCGTTTCCTGCCAGCAAAGAAAAATCCGAAATAGCCGCTTACGTAAATGCGTATCCCAAGGGCAGCATAACAACCTGCTCGTACAATCCAGTCGACCCACAAGAGGCGGTTCTGATGCCCGGAATCAACCCGCAAGGACTGCGCGGTTTGAGGGTAGTTTGGATAGATGTATTTTGGGACTTGATATGGATTTACGCCATTGCCTTGCCGCTCTGGTTCGTCTACGCAACTCTCGATTGGAGCGCAAAGAAAAAAGATACTAAATACCTCACATATGTTTTCGTTTCTATGGCTATCGCCAGCTTTATAATCGCATTTTCAGTGAAAATGTTGATAAACAAACCGTACGTAGAACCATTCTACGAAGCATATAACAAGGCAACCCTATCTAATGACTCATATGCCAATCTGGACAGGTTGAAGTCTGCCGCGAACTGACAAAGCTCTGCGCCAGACTATTTCCCTGCCTTCATACTGTTCAAACATTTGAGCAGCCCGGACTGCTCTGGACTTATCATCGCACCACTTGGTTGAGTGGGGATGACTTACAAGTCGGATCCCTGCCTTCAGAAATAGAAAAATCGAATCGTTCCGAACAACCCAGACGGATGCCATCATATACAGTGCGCTTAGCACAAATCAAGAACCGTCTACCGGTACGCACGATTTATAATGTCACTGTGCAACACTGGTGGTCGCGATGCACCATCTTTTCGCACGACGTCAGCGAGAACCAACCGGTTCGGAATAAAACCGCTGCCAATCTGACCACCGACCCCCAACCCCATTGACCATCGCCCGATGCCTCTTGTTCGAGGAAAAAAAGAAGCGACAGAACCCGCCATAATGCCGAGATCAGCCAAACTTGATAGTCCGTACTTCAAAGAGTCTCGACTATTAGTGCTTGTCATATACTCACTGGTGTCATTCGCCAATGAACAGGCTCCGTAAAAACCAAGTGCACCGCCCATGAATCTAGGGTACGCCGCTAAACCTCTGTAGCCACCATATCCGGTTACAGCAAGAAGTCCTGTTGTTACGCCGGCTTCGACGGGTTGGTGCGCCCATAAGTCGCTAAAATCCTTCGCTAGACCTGAGGATTTATATTCATATCGGAAACGAAACAAGCTTTCCGAATCATTATTAAGAACAGACCGTACCTGCTCAATAGGAACAAAGTAGGCAGTTGCTTTTTCGTCTCCATTAGCAGCCATGCCGACCGCCCTACCCTCGCCGTCGATTAGTGGACCACCTGAGTTTCCGCCTTCGATATGAACGCTCCCCCTGAGCATGGGACGTGTCAGATATTTACTGAAATCATTGAACATTTCTTGAGGGATTCTGGCTTTTATGGTAGCAACGGCCTCGTCCGCTTGCGCCTGTCCGCCGGTCTCGACCATGGCACCAAGCAATGTGGTGCGCGCCTTAAAATGACCGGGGGAGATATAGGTCGTCGGTACCAGTCTCGGGTGGCCTAAAGCAAAAACTCTGTCATCACTGCGCAACTGACTGGAGTCGCCCAGAGGAAGCGGTTTCACCTGGTCTGGTTTGAGTCCTTCCAATTGCAGAAGAGCTATGTCTTTGACATCGTTAGCACCCACCACGCGCGCTCGATAGAACCTGTCTCGCACCCGCACAGACAATTCTGGACCACCTAATGCGACATGCGCATTTGTCGCTATCAGCCCGTCATTATTGACAAAAAAACCTGAGCCGCCGCTTCGATAATTAGCAGCACTCTCGCCGATGTAGATCTGAACGACACTTTTGTACGCATCCTCGTACAATCGCTGCGTGAGCCCATCTGCAATAGGCTGCGCGCCTCCAGGCGGCGCCATTTCCGCTCCTGGCAGAAGAACAGGAAGATTTCTTTCTGTCATAACTGAAGTCCTATGTTTATGAGGAAAGTCTTCGCGAGCGGCAGCTTCCTGCCTCTCGCGCATGCATCCGTTGCAATAACTCGCGAAATCAGGTTAACTGGCCAACATTTCAAACAGATTACAACGCACGTCCTCGAACACCTCAGGGGATCGATTTCAGCGCGCAGAATCCTTGCTCGAAGACCTTGTCATCAAACATAAGAAGCTGAGATATTTAAATCACCGACGTGCCTACAGGCAGCACGACTCCCTTTTGGCAGATACCAGGGACTTTCGCTTTCCCTCGCCATGCGAGCAAGCCGCAATGAACTCGTCGAATAGACCCTTGCTCTCATCGTACAAGCGCTCAGGATGCCATTGCACGCCGACAACGAATCGGTCACCGGGCAACTCGACGGCTTCCACTACGCCATCATCGGCAAACGCAACTGTCGACAATCCCTTGCCAAGCCGATCGACTCCCTGATGGTGCGAAGAAGAGATAACAAGATTATCGACTTGATAGATCTTATGCAGATAGCTTCCTGGCTCGATTTTGATGGCATGGGTGCTAAACCCGTTTATCCATCCATCGTTACTGGGATGTGTAACTTCCGAATGCGGTATGCATTTCTTGATATCTTGCATCAGCGAACCGCCTAGCGCGATGTTGATTAGCTGGCAACCAAGGCAAATACCCAGAATTGGCAGGTTGGTCGAGTGAAAGACTTTATCGAACAACCGGAAGTCAAAATCATCCCGAATCGGATCGAGCAGAGTCACGGTATCATCGATCTCTTGGCCGTACCTGCGCGGATGATAATCCCGCCCACCAATAAACATCACCCCATCAACTCGACGAAGGACAACATCGAGATCCTCATCAGACATAGGCGGGATCAGAAGTGGAATTCCACCACTATTCTCGATCGATGCCAGATATGGAAGCTGAGCGCTCACTTCGGGCGGCGGACCCATTCTTACGTCTACATTGACTCCAATGACAGGTTTCATAGTCTCACTCATCCAATTTATTTCAGGAGCGCCGGTCTACTTTGTCAACAGGCGATCCTGCGAGTAATTCCAGTTTTCAATTAAACATTACTCTAAATTGATGTCAGCAACCAGAGCCCAGATGAACAATCTTACACTTTCTTCTTGGAACTCAAGAGGCGGCAAGAATTTTTGCCTGTTGAAGTGAGGTAAACTTACTGATGCGTGAGCAAAACGACTATTCTTTTGATACTGCCCAAGGTTCGTGGCTTTTCTATAGAGAAGTCCAAGAACCGCCAAGCAGGCGGGAAATTAGCAAAATCCGCCGACCGAAATACGACGATTTTCCACTCGAGGAAGGTTTTCCATGACTACAGAAAGCGAGAAGATTCAGACCACAGTGAAAGAAGTGCTCAAGTCTGTCTCCGCATGGCGTACAGGACACTTCCTCTTGTCCAGCGGATTGCACAGCGATGAGTATGTTCAGTGCCAAAGAATTATGCAATATCCACGACTGGGCAGTTTTCTTGCGGATCTGCTCGTAGATAGGCTGCTGGAAGAGAAGATTGAACCGGATGTAGTAGTCGGTCCTGCCATGGGCGCAATCCACTGGGAGCTGTTCGTGGCTGGTTCTCTGGAACGAAAAAAACATGCGAACAAGACGGCAGAGACCAATGGTGCCAGCAACTATTTTCTCAATTGTGATACCGTATTCAATGCTCTCAAATCTCCTTACAAAGAGCGAATGGTGAAAGCGGTGTTTGCCGAACGAACTGCCGACGATACAGGTTTTGAAATTCGACGCGGCATTGAGATAGAGCCTGGCGCGAAAGTCCTTGTAGTCGAAGACGTAACTACTACAGGCGGCTCGGCGAAGAAGGTCCTCGACCTACTAAAGAAACTGGAATGCGAACCTGTCGCAGTCGGTGCCATCGCTGATCGAAGTGGCGGCAAGGTGAGCTTCGATGTTCCATTCATCAGCCTAATTTCAACCAGCCTCGAAACATATAAGCCGGAAGAATGTCCTCTGTGCAAGGCGGGTTCCATTGTAGAGAAGCCGGGAAGCAGTAAGAAATAGCCGCCTCACAAGCCATTTCACAAGCGTCCCGAGATTTCGACTATCGCTTGCAGATCTTTGCTGAACACCTATATCAGGGCCATTTATTGGGTCTGTAGCCGGCCGATTTAATGTTGACTCAGGGAATATAGTGTGTACGCGTCTGGGTTTGACATGTAGCATATCCAAAGTCTATCTCCCAATCTTCCTATCTCTGGGCATATATGAAAATCATGAGAGTCGACATGAGCGGGCGACCAAGGGCCGCAGCCGGGCGGAACGCACAAAGAAGAGTCAAGGACTTAGCCTGTCCGCGATTCAAACGCATCAGGAATACACTTTCGCATTATGTCCTACCGCTTTTGACCGCGCTTGTTCTAGCGGGCGTTCTGTTCTGCTACGAGGCTGAGGCAAAGCAGCTTCGTCCTATCAAGGATATTGAGACCGAGGAAAAGGTGCTCAATATGTACAACAAGGCTGTCACCTTCGTTAAAGCTAAAAGGCATGTTCACGCGCGTATCTTGCTCGAGAAAGCGGCGACCTTTGACCAGACGTCATTGTCTCCATACATTCATATTGGACTGGCAGACATCTATCATGAATTGGGTAATCCGGAGAGAGCGATCAGAGAAGCGAAGATCTCTTTGAAGTACGACCATAATCAGAAAGAGGTCTACTACATGCTGGGAGTTTTCTGCAAAGATGCTCGCCGGTACGACGAAGCCATAAACTTTCTCAACCGCTATACCACCATGGTCGGTGGTGCGAAAAAAGAGAGTGCCGAGGGATTGATCGAAAACCTCACTCGCGAGCGTGAAAAGCTAGGGCAGTTCAGTCCGACAGACCCCGACTACCTCGCTCACCTGGGTGCGGAGAATGGCGCCAATCAGTGGCCCTCAAACAAAATCCCGCTTAAGGTGTACATTCAGCCGGACTCTAAAGCGCGAGGTTTCAGACCTGAATTTCCCGAGATCGCTCGCAAGGCGTTTATAACCTGGTACAACGCTTCCCAGAAAAAACTTTCATTCGACTTCATCGATAACGCTGAGATGGCAGACATTGCAGTGGAGTGGACCGAAGGTCCTTTGAGAAGCGGCGACGAAGAGCACGAGCGCATGAAAGCAGGTTTGACCACGACCGAACGCAGCAGCCGAGATGACAAAATCAAACATGCTCGCGTTCAGATCCGAACGGTGCAGGCGTATTCGAAACAACCTGAGCCGGAAGAGCGAATCAAAGCCACTTGCTTGCATGAGGTAGGTCATTCCTTAGGCCTCAACGGTCACTCAACTAATCCCTCAGACATAATGTATTTTGGCAACAGTTCGCGCCAGTTGCCTGGATTGACACACCGAGACAAAGCGACGATCGCTCGTCTCTATGAGACCTACCCGCCCTATCCAATGGTGGGCGTGGACACGAGTTTCCCTTATCCGCCGCCAGACACCACGATTCCCAGGCTGACCAACGCGGCATCGCCGGTCAACAGGCAAACCAATCGACCATCGACATGGGAACAGATGGCTGATGCGGAGTCGATGAGCCTGGATGCGGGGAAATCAACTTCTACCGGTGAAGACCAGCCCCAGTCTGCCGGACCGGAGCTTGACGAAACTGCAACTGCCCACAGTGGCGCAGATACGCAGACAGCAGGACCTCAGAACTGGCCTACCAGGGCAATAGGGTCTTCGCCTGAAACTGGAAACGGAAGCTGGTCGCAGTCAGCCGCACCAGGCAATTATCCATCTTCAGGTCCTTACGCCAACACCCCATACCAGCCCGCACAGACCTGGCCCGGCGCGCCATCAGGACAACGTCCATACAATCCCTCCCAGCCCTCCGCGCCATATTCAGGTGGTGCCCTGGGAGGTCCTGGATGGAACGGTGGTCAGCCATATGGACAGGTCCCTGCCTATCAGCAAGCCCCTCCGCCGCAACAGACCTCGCCGAGTGCACAAATCAATCCGCTTGGACAGTTTGCTCAAGAGATGTTCAAACAGATATCTGGTACAGGCGCCAATGCCCAAGCGTCACCCCAACTCGAGTCGCAGACCATGGGACAAAACAATCAGGGCACACAGTTTCTCAACCAGATGATGAACATCTTTCAGCCCAAGCCGACTGAGCAGCAGGAAGATTTCGGTCAATAAGAGATTAGGAAGAAAACTCATTCCAGTTTCGTGATACCGCTGGCGATGCGCACTTCGGGTCGTGCCTAAGATGCTCGAAACGCC
>CAYTDR010000486.1:0-2023 GCA_964436185.1 uncultured Candidatus Obscuribacterales bacterium
CCGCACTTATTTTTGCCTCTGGTTTAACAAGACTTTTCAAGGTCTGGACGATGTGGGACCCGCAGTACTGGCTGGAAGCTGGTGTCGATAGCGTTACGGCATTGATCTCGCTGACAACCGCGGTGCTCTTGTGGAAGCTCATGCCTTCCGTATTGTCACTACCGAGTGCCAATCAATTTCGCCAGGCGAACGAGAAAATCAGAAGTCTGGCAGCCATAGTCGAATCTTCGGCAGACAGCATTATTAGCATCAGTCCGGCCGGGATCATTATGAGCTGGAACCGAAGCGCAAGCGATTTGTACGGATACCTGGCGGAAGATGTAGTTGGAAAGCCATATTCGATCGTCATTCCCGACGAGCAACTGGCGAGCTCGAAAGAGCTGTTCGTCCAGATATGCCGTGGTGAGGCTGCTAACTATTATGAAACGCAGCACAAACGCAAATCAGGCGAACTCGTAGATGTTTCGGTGACACTATCCCTGGTGAAGGACGACCACGGAATTCTGGTGGGAGTCTCGTTTATCTCGCGAGATATAACAAAGAACAAACGTGCCCAGGAAAAGCTGAAAAGTGCTCGAGATCAGGCTATCCAGGCTTCGAATTTCAAGTCCGAATTCCTCGCCAGCATGAGCCATGAGATTCGCACGCCACTAAATGCAGTGATTGGCTTGAGTGACTTGCTCGCGCGCTCTAACTTGAGTGCGGAGCAAAGAAGCATCACCAAGACCATTGTCACGTCAGGCAACATTCTTCTTGATCTGATTAACAACATCCTGGATTATTCTAAGTTGGAAGCGGACAAACTGGAGCTGGAGTTCCTGGAGTTCGAGTTCCTTAGCGTGATTGAAGAAGCTGCGGAAATACTCGCCAGCAAGGCGCGAGAAAAGGGCTTGTCCTTGATGACATATGTCCATCCTGATATTCCTGAGTTTGTCAGAGGAGATCCTGGGAGAATTCGTCAGATCCTGATTAATTTGATTGACAATGCCATCAAGTTTACAGACGAAGGAGAGGTGGTTGTCAGAGCTGAATATCAGGCGTCTACCGACAGTGGTCTGTTTATCGAAATCTCCGTGCGTGATACCGGTATCGGTATCAGTCAAGAAGTCTCTCAGCATCTCTTCTCACCGTTCGAGCAAGGAAGCGCTCGAATCAGCCGCACGCATGGTGGTACTGGTCTCGGTTTGGCAATTTCGCAGAAACTCGTGGAGATGATGGGTGGACAGATTGGCGTCCGCAGCGAGCCAAGCTCCGGATCCACTTTCTGGTTCTCTCTGCCACTGGAGATTTCAATCGTTCGAACAGAGCCAGCCTCTCTGACGGGACTGGAGGACCAGCGAGTCTTGATTGTAGATGGGCCCAGAGGCAGCGCTGCAATCATGAAAGACTACTTCAACTCCTGGGGGCTTGCCTGCGATTACGCCTTGACCTGGGAGGATGCAGAGAAGGAGCTGCAACAGCGGAACTATCATTTTATCTTCGTCGATCATGACCTGGGCATTTCGTTGTCGCCGTTTCTCAGTGAGAAGTCGCGTGCAGAGTTGAAGTTTGTCCTGATGACGTCCTCGAGTAGCAGCTCTGTATATGAAGCGGCGCTCGAGGCGGGATATTCAGCGTGTTTAATTCGACCGATCAAGCAATCACAACTGTTTGATTGCATAGCCAATCTTTCTGGTTTGGGTGAAGACGAACAGTCGTCTGCGGAGCTGGAGGCTATCGATCATTCGAGCGTCAGCAGCAGCGGTTTAATCCTCGTCGTTGAAGATAATCCGATCAACCAAAAGGTCGCTCTTCTGCAATTGCGAGACCTCGGACTGGCAGCACATGCGGTAGGGAATGGAAAAGAGGCGTTGGCTGCGACTGAGACGACGATATATGCACTGATTCTTATGGATTGTCAGATGCCCGTTATGGACGGCTATGAGGCTACCCGGCGCATTCGAGAACGGGAAGCGACTGCGGCATCACGCGACTCGCCCGATGGAAACGTGGGTCGTCCAGACACGGCGCCACACTCGACTCC
>CAYTDR010000486.1:2033-6331 GCA_964436185.1 uncultured Candidatus Obscuribacterales bacterium
ATGAGGCAACCAGGTCAATCCGAAAGCGCGAGGCAAGAACCGGACGTCGCACACCAATCGTGGCGATGACAGCGCATGCCATGAAGGGAGACAAGGAGAAGTGCCTGGCGGCGGGCATGGATGATTATGTCACCAAGCCAGTCAATCAGGAGAAGCTTCGCCGCATAACTGATAAGTGGTTAAACCGAGATGACATAGACAAGTACATTCATCCGATTCTTACCTTCCACAAGGAGCCCGAGGAGCCCAAGGGAACGGACAGATCATCAGTTGCCATCGACCTTTTGGAGAAAACGTATGGCAGCGATGCCACGGATGAAATTCTGCAATCGTTTATCGTCCACATGCGAGAGGTGCTTAATACACTCGAAAGCCACATGAACGGTAGAGATCAACGGCACGTAATCGAGGCGCTCCATGACATCAAAGGCATGAGTTCGAGCATCTTTGCTACCGAGCTGGCGAGGTTCACTTACAAGCTGGAGCTGACATCAAGAGAGCCAGAAGTAGATTGGTCGTCTCTGACTGATGAAGTGGACAAGCTGAAGCAGTTGTTCTATCAGATTCAATCCGAGATTCAGTCGAATTCGCTTACTCCCGGCAAACAACCGACGGAAGGATGAGCCGAGATTCAGCCGTAATTCGCTCACTCCCGGCGAATGTCCGACGGCATGGATAAGCCGAGATTCAGTATTCGGGTTACTCCGGGCGAACAACCGACGGAAGGATCACGAAATTCGCTCACGCCCGGCAAATTTCCGACGCAAGGAGAATCCGAGGACTCAGTCAATTCGGCTATTCCATCAAACAACCGACTGAATGTTTTGTAGCAAAAAAAGCCTGGACGCTACTCCAGGCTTTTCGAAATCAAGCAAACGGAACTCCGTTTGGATAACTGACTCTGTCTGTCAGCTTAGAGCGAGTCCTTGAAGAACAGCTCCATCTCTTCCTTGGCTCTGTCTTCGGCATAGCCATAGCGTTCCTGAAGTTTGCCGAGAAGAAAGTCGCGACGGCCTTCAATTTGGGTCAGGTCATCATCGGTCAACTTGCCCCACTGTTCCTTTACTTTTCCTTTCAACTGATTCCAATTACCTTCAAGTGTGAGCTTACTCATTATTTTTCTCCTTAGGAATTGACAAAAAATTCGGCCGCCACCGAACCCGGTTCGGGTGTGATGGCGGCCATGCTGAACTGTTTAGTGCGATTTACCGGTTGCCATTTGATTTACGTCCAGAGCATGTTGCTTTTTCATAATTCGCTCAGCAACCTGTCTGCGATCTTCATCGTCGCTGTGAACGGCGATTAAGACTCGACCATCTACGACCTGATCTTCATAGACTTTCGCTTCATACTCGGGTAACCCGAGTCCTACGAGTCCTCCGAATATCCCGCCGAGGGCACCACCTGCGGCGGCAGCTGAGAGTGCAGCCATCAATGGACCTGCAGCAATCAGGGGACCTACCCCTGGTATTGCCAGTGATCCGATGCCGGCCATCCAGCCGAATGCTCCTCCCAGTAGTGCACCACCGCCGGTTCCTAATGCCAACCCTTCCGGTCCTTTTGTCTTACTTTCCAGGTTGAGTCGATCTTGCGGTTGCACCACCAGAATGGATACATCATCGCCTACAAATCCAGCGTTATGAAGTTCGCTTATTATTCGCTCGGCTTGAATCAAATCCGGTGCAATACCTACTACTGCATTACTCATTATTTCCTCCTGTGTTGACACGTGACGATTGCCGCTCTTTAGGAGACAAGCAATTGGCACGAGTCAACAGGTTTTGCTGCATTTACGCTACGCGGATCGTTAGACGTTTCTGCGTGCGAACAACGACAGCACAAAGACAAGCAAGGCGGAACCAAGAATTGCAGGAACAATCGGTACACCGAAGAGGTCCGGTCCGAAACCGCCGATCATTGAAGTTCCGAGCCATGCACCAAGAATACCGAAGATTACGGATACAAGAAATCCGCCTGGTATCGTACCTGGTACCAAGTAAGCTGCTATTCCTGCACATACTGCGGCGACGATACAGTACATGATGAACATTAAGATATCCATTTTACTTTTTCCTCCTGGTTTGAATGAAGCATGTCCGCGCCCTCATACAACCAACGGCGTTGCCTTGATTGGTGGAGAACTTGAAACCAGCACTCAAACAATTGTGATTAAATGATAGTTTGGTTCGTCGTATGAGAACTCTTCAGTTCTCCTGACTGATGATGGGCATGCGGTACATCGCGAAAAATCGTGATGTCTAAAGTCAGAACATCAAAGATGTTCGGTGACTTTTGAGATGCTCAGGGTGACAAAGTATCGGTCTCGTTTGAATCGAGTCAATTTTTTTGTCGTTTTCCTTTCGCATGTTGTCATCTATCGGTTTGTTAGCATGCTGTGCGGGATGTCGATGCCGTGCTGCGAAATAGGACCGGCCCAGGAGGCTCTGGCGTCCGTCAATGCGTAGTCTCCGTGGTCGTGGTGGTGGTTTTTACGCCGTCGTCTGTCACCGTGCGCTGGTATATTACAAGGCGCTTGTGTGCCGGTTCGGTCTGAATAACCATGGGTGTATATACAACTGCGTTGGTGGTTGTGCCGAACAATGTCTTGCACTCGCCCGCGATTTGATCGACTCTAGTCGCCACTTCCAGGGCTTCTTCGAAAGTTAGTTTTCCTCCAGTATTCAGCTTCTTCGACAAGGATTTCCTCGCACTACTCAGATCATCTTTGATATCTTCGAATTTATCCTTACTTATGGCGCCGGAGGCTAGTTGTTGAGCAGCGATCACTTCCAGGTCTGCGAGCCGGTTATACAGTGAGGCTGCAATCACGGCATTGCTTTCTTGATTGAAAATGACTACATTTTCCGCAGTGGCTTGCTCGCCGCCGCCGGGCACGAGTTTGCCGACAACTTTGCCGGAGCTGTCGATAATGGCACCAGTTGCATCCACTGCTGCGCCAGTAGTGTGACCTACGAATTCTACGACTTCGCCGGTCAGCTTGAAGGGGACGGAGATAATATCATAGGCTGACACTGGCAGAGACGCCGACCCGACAATTGCTGCTATTGCTGCGGATAAGGTAATTACTCTATTGTTTTGTCTTTTCATTTGCCTTTCTCCTTTAGATCGATAAACAGAAGGCAACAATCGCCTTCAGCGAAAACGAAGGGCACAATCTGCGCAGTGCTTGGTAGTCAGCACTGCGCGTATTCAGCCACTACAATGGGTTCCGTCACCGACGCCTCTGAGCGCCGTACAGGCTGGTCCTTTGTAGCGTTTTTGCTACTCGCTTTAATAGCGAATTCGGACCTGTTTGGTGCCAGTAATTTTTATCACAAAATGTTTCTAAAACCAAGCAGAGGCGGGATTTTAATGATCGGGGTTTTCAAGTGTATTATCTTGTGATCTCTAAAATAGAAACCTTGAGGATACATCCTAATGAAGAGAAAAGCGTCCGCTGAATGGAAAAAAGGGTTGAAGGATGGAAAAGGAACAGTTAGCACCGATAGTGGTGTTCTGGCCAACACTCCATACAGTTTCCAGACTCGTTTCGAAGAAGAAAAAGGAACCAATCCTGAAGAACTAATCGCCGCTGCCCATGCCGGTTGTTTCTCTATGGCATTGTCGGGACAGTTAGGGAATGCTGGGCTAACCGCCGACAGTATCCGTACAACCGCGACAGTGAAACTGGAAAAATTGGAATCCGGATTCGCCGTTACTGAAGTCCATTTGGAAGTTGCCGCCAGAATACCTGGAGCCAGCGAAGAGCAGTTCAATACAGCCGCAGAAAATGCGAAAACCGGTTGCCCGATTTCGAAACTGCTTAATGCGAAGATCACCATGGATGCGAAGCTCGAAGCAGTCGCTACTGCATAAGGCGTTATTCGCAATCAAATTGAATCATACCGGGCGAGGGCATGCAGCCTCGCCCGTTTTATTTCATTGGCGTGGAGACCGTTAGTGCAATTCTGTCCGGAAGTTCTGCTGTATTGACTGTACGGCAATTCTCGAGCGCAGTTCGGCTGTGACGAGTTTCCAATCACCCGCGCATTCCGCTCACGTCGAGTACGTTTAGATACTAAAAAGAGAATACTGTTCAGCAACCATCAGAGTTGTTTTTCATACTCAGATTGAAATCCAACCATACTCCACATTCTCAATAGATATCGAAGTCAAAATATATTGAAGCCAGTAATCGAATTTCGTTTTTGTTGTCACTGACGGCTCCGACGCCCTGTGTATGAGCCGAGCTAGATTCCATGGCTGTTTCCGCTGCATTGAAGAAACCTAGATGCACC
>CAYTDR010000487.1:0-6330 GCA_964436185.1 uncultured Candidatus Obscuribacterales bacterium
AAGTAGAAGAGTTGATCCAGAGCTTCGAGTCTTTTGCCCAACGCGTGCAGGAAGTTTCGATCAACGACCTGGCAAAAATGGGACTGACCGTGGTGGCGTTCACGATCAATGAGATCAGAGACGAAGTCGGATATATTGAGAACCTCGGACGTCATCGTACAGCCGAAGGCAAAAGGAATGCAGACATAGGCGTTGCGGAGAGAACGAAAGAGACAGTAATTGCGCAAGCGCATGCTCAATCGGAATCGTCCATCGTTCAATCACTGAAGAGTCAAGAGGCCAGCCAAGCCAAGATTCATGCTGAAACACAGATTGCCGAGGCAGCAAAAGAGCACGAAGTAAAATTGGCCCTCTATCAAGCAGAAATAGCTAAGAGTAAGGCTGTGAGCGACCTCGCTTACGACATAGTTAAAGCACAATCCGAGCAAAAATTGATAGAAGAGCAAAAGAAGATCAGAATCATCGAAGCTCAGAAGCAGGTAGAGCTTCAGCAGGTCGAAGTCATGCAGAAGCAGATTCAACTTCAGGCTGAGGTGACTAAACCAGCGGAAGCCGAGATGGGAAGAGTCAGAATCTATGCACAAGGTGAGAAAGAGAAAATTAAACTGCTGGCCGAGGCTGAGTCGGAAGCAGAGAAAGTGCGTGCGGCCGCCGAGGCGGAAGCCTTGAGAATGCGATCTCAGGCTGAAGCAGAGGCAATCAGACTGAAAGGTCTAGCCGAGGCCACCGTAATTGGTGCCAAGGGACAGGCAGAGGCAGAGGCTCTGCACCGAAAAGCAGAGGCTCTACGTCAATATAATGACGCGGCGCTATCCTCGATGGTAATCGACAAGCTGCCTGAAATTGTTAGCGCAGCCGCTTCACCGCTATCCAAAATAGGGACCATGACTGTTCTCTCTACAGGCGGTGACTCAGGCGGAGCCAGCCGAATCACCAACGATGTCCTCAACGTGGCCGCGCAGAGCCTGACGCTGGTCAAGGGATTAACCGGAATAGATCTTACGTCCAAACTGAAGAACTCATTTGCCGATCAGACCGAACCGAGGGATAGCACGAAGGCGAGCATTATTCCGGAAATACCAAGCAATGGTCAGTCGCAGTTGCCAGCCAAGAGCTGATCTGTGGGAGCTAGTCCAATCTCTTCAGGACCACCTTGTACAAGAGACTGAATGCAATCAATTCAAACAGAGTTCCGCACGCGGAGCCGAACAAGAAGGAGCGCGAAAACCGCTCCTTCTTGTTCGGCTCTGGTCGAAGTTCAGCAAATATAGCAAGCCTTCACCAGACGATTCCCTCAGTCGAGTGTCTGAGGCAAGCGCCTGCGACGGGTCAGATGCAGGTGGACTGGGGACCTGATTGGAGGAAGGAGCGCTGGCGCGAATTAGCACCGCCGGGAGTAGTACTT
The DNA here is from genome assembly GCA_964436185.1 of uncultured Candidatus Obscuribacterales bacterium. Taxonomy (GTDB): domain Bacteria; phylum Cyanobacteriota; class Vampirovibrionia; order Obscuribacterales; family Obscuribacteraceae; genus CAYTDR01. Next base: position 1,406 of record CAYTDR010000487.1, read on the forward strand.
TGCGGAACAACGGAACAACGTACCTTGATTTCGATGACTACCCTAATTTATTTCGCGATATTGCTTCAGAGCGGCTGTGGCTTCGCCTTCTCTGTTCTGGCTTCTCAGCTTCTCAACAAGCGAGTTGAGAGTGTTTACGGTGGTCGGATGGTCTTTGCCAAGAACTGTCGCATAGTTGGCGACAGCCTGTTTGTAGTTTTCGATTGCCTCGTCGAATTTTTTCTCGTCCGACAGAACATTGGCAAGTAGATGATAAGAATTACCTATCTCGACATTATCGTTTTTAGGGTAGAGCTTTTTTGCCAGAGTCACGCATTCTCGATCAATCTGTTCGGCTTCTTCAAAGCTATTGGTGCCACGCAAAGCCTGCCCCAGATGTAACAACGCATATAGCGTGTACGGGTGATTGGTGCCGATTGTCGTTTTCTTTAGATCGACAGCCATTCTGGCGTACGTGACGGCGTCTTTGTAAGCCTTGGTGTCTATGTAAACTGTAGAGAGCCAGTCGTACATGGAGGCTCTGTTGAAGTCAGCCTCGTGTTTAGAGTTGAGCACCAGGGCTTTGGAAAAATACTTAACGGCATTTTGATAATCTGCAGATGCTGTGCAAAGCTGACCCAGTTGTCTATAAAGGTCCTCCTTGTCTTTGTCGCTGGCTTTGGCTTGATCAGCAAGGACGATCGCTTTGTTGAGCAAAGATCGCGCCTGTCCGTAGTTACTCGGACCGTGCGAGCTTTCAGATGCTGCCTGAGACGCAAGCTGCTGCCAGGGTTTTGCGAAGATGATCGTACTGAGGACCATCGAGCAAACAATGGCAATTGGAAGAAGAAGGGCTAAAAGCATTGCAAACGTAATTTTAGATCGGCGGTTGCTCTGTTTTCCCAGGGCATGTGAGCTTCCCTTGAACGCACCCAAAGAGATGTGCTTACGCGGCTTCTTCCCGGCTGCGACAAGGCGGAGGTCAGCCAACAAATCAGAGGCGCTGGCGTAACGGTCCGCAGGAGACTTTTGCAGACATCGCGATACGATTGCCATCATATCTGGTGAGATTGGGCGACCATCCACAGTATGTTTCGGACGAGGCGCCTCTTCATGGACGTGTTTCATCAGCACTCTCATCGGGTTTTCGCCCGTAAAGGGTGGAGCACCCGTCAAAGCCTCGAACATTAGACAGCCAAAGGAGTAGATGTCCGATCGACTGTCGACCGCATCACCAAGGCACTGCTCCGGGCTCATGTACAGCGGACTTCCGAACAGATCTCCGCTCTGGGTTAGTTCAAGCGTTGATCTGTCGACTGACTCAAACACTTTGGCAATGCCAAAATCTAGTAGCTTAACCTGGGGATGGCTTAGATCTCCGGAAATGAACACGTTACTCGGCTTCAGGTCTCTGTGAATCACCCCTTTTGCATGTGCATGTTCCAGTGCCTCAACGATGTCCACGAAGATTTTTGAGGCAACGTCCGGCATCAGCGGTCCGTGCATTAGTAGTGTGTCAGACAGGTTGGCGCCATCCAGATAGTCCATCACTATATATGGAGCACCACTGGCAGTGCAACCATATGTGTGAATGTTCACCATGTTGGGATGGCTAAGTCTGGACGCAGCGAGTGCCTCGGATTCAAAGCGCTTAACTGAGGCAACATCGTTGGCAAATTCGTTTTTGAGTACTTTTACAGCGAGGTCGCCTTCCAACGTATTGCTTCGTGCCTTGAAGATAGTTCCCATCCCACCTTCACCGATTACACGTTGGATCTCGAAATCATCGATCTCGGGAAAGGTGTCGCGAATTTCTGTGTTTTGTGCGCGCTTCTGCTTATGTGAAGCTTCTTCTCCAGACTCAGAGCGCTGATAGCAGGTACAAGAGCTGTTAGAGAAAATCCAGGAAGTGAAGGAACCTTTTCTAAGCGACCTGATAGGCAACTTGCATAAAGGACAGAGTCCCTTCGAGCTCTTCTGCTGCTCGTCAATATGTTCGCCGGTCGACTCAAAAAGTTTGAAGTCTTCCTTTACTGGCTCCTTAAAGCTCATTGACCAATTCCGTTGAGATTGAGATACCTGGTGTCAGTCCGAATGAAGTTGCGCCTCAAACTTTGTAACCCTGGATACAAGCAGGGACATGCTCAACATTCCCGATTGAGTCGGTCCTAAAACCCGGAATTTGCGGGTGCTGATGGATTTCGGAGAACGAATCCAGTCTTTCCACTAGTTCACCCAAGCGCGCGTCAAGCATAGTTTTGAGCCGAGGAAGAGCTAGTCTCGAGGTTGAACGTCGTAGTCGCTTTGGCTATTCAAACGTCCTGCATCGATGGTTAGCGAGGGGTTCTGAATTCCGATGTCGCATTCCATTGCGGTTTCGTAGCTCCGTTTGCGATATCTAGTCCGACCTGGAACAACAGTTGAGCATCTTCAACGGTTCCCGAAAAATCCCAATCCTCCTTTATCTCATCGGTGAATTTGTGATAGTCGTTTTTTACATAGGCGATACGCTTCTGTATGCCGTAGTCGCTCGGTTTGCCGACGTATGAAGATCCGGGGTGCAAGAAGAATAGAGCAGGCACTCCTTTGCGAACAAACTCGAGATGGTCGGAGCGATAGAAGTATCCTTTCTCGGAGTCAGGGTCTGAAATTACTGATCGACCTTGTAGCTCTGCGAATTTGGCCAGAATGTCATCTAGAGAGGAATGACCTTTTGCAATGCTGACTATCTCCTTGGTTTTTCCCCAGACATTCATGACGTCTACGTTGATTACGGCCAACGTTTTCGCAAGCAAGAAGGCTGGCGCTTGCACATAGTGAAGGCTGCCAAGCAACCCTCGCTCTTCGAGCGTTGTGAAAAGGAAGACGATGGAACGCCTGGGCCGCTCCGGAAGTTTGCTGTAAGCGCGCGCGATTTCTAAAATGGTGGCAACGCCAGATGCGTTGTCGAGGGCACCGCGAAAGATACCAACGGTACCGTCTTCTTTCTTCTTGGTTCCGAAGTGGTCCCAATGCGCACTATATACGATGCACTCGTCTTTCAGTGCTGGATCACTGCCAGGCAGCACAGCCACGACATTGCTGGTTTCGAACTTTCGGATAGTGCTTTTCACCGTTGAGTCGGATTTCACATTCAGGTTGATGGGCACGAAATTTTGATTCTGGGCTTTATTCTTTGCCTCATCAAATGAAACACCACCCATATCGAAGAGCTTTCGTGCCGACTCCAATGAGAGCCAGCCTTCCACTTCGACTCGATTCTTTTGAGTTCCCAGGTCGAAATTTTCCTGACCCCAGCTTGATGTCACAACATCGTAGCCGTAACCTGCTGGTTCCGTCTCGTGCACGATGAAGACAGAAGCGGCACCAAGCTCAGACGCAATCTCATATTTGTAAGTCCAACGTCCATAATATGTTAGCGCTTTGCCTCGAAAGAAACTTTCATCGAGTTTTTCGGGGTTGCTCGGATCAGGTCGCGATGGGTCGCCAATCAGCATGATGACTGTTTTGCCACGGACGTCGACACCCTTATAGTCGTCCCACTTGTATTCAGGAGCCTTGGCGCCGTAACCAACGAAAACGACATCTGAGTTTTTGATAGCTGCATCCCCGCTCAGATCGCGGGACAGTGAAACGAAATCAGTGGGCGAGGAAAGTTTCAGTTCTTTGTTCTGGTTGCGAAATTCCAACTTCGATTGCGGAGTCAGACCATAAATCGGCACGTTTTGAAGATAACTACCCCCCGTTTCGTTGCAGGGCAATAATCCTAACGACCTGCACTGTTTTTGCAAATACTCAACGCTTCTTTGCTCGCCAACAGAACCTGGAAGCCGTCCTTCAAATATATCGGATGACAAAGTCTTGATGTGGTCCAACAATGCATCGGCAGTGATGCAGTCGACGGAGGTTTTGACAGCAGGTTCCATTGATAACCCCGGGGAAGGAGCGGCGCATAGAGTGCCGCAAGTGGCAAGGCACGCTAAAACAAAATTGCCGACCACTGTAGGTCTCAAACGCTTTGATAACATCATTTAAAGCTCCGTGGCAACGGTCGTGGTCTTGTTTGGTGAATCGATGAAAGGATAACAATTTCGATACTAAAAATCTTGAGGTGGTTGGAAGAATTTCAGCTTTGCGTAGTCGTAACCCGTCCGTTCACTTTTTGTGCACAATTAGCGCCTACGATACATACATCGAGACCGATGACTTGGCTGACCCGAAACACATAGACATGAGGGTATCTGGCTAACCAACTTTAACACCGGTTCGACGATCGAGCCAATTTCGCAGGTGTCGATTCAGAGGTTCGCATACAATCAGATATATTCAAGTTCGCCTGCAGCGCGACCAGGAGCACCGGATACGGTATCGTCCAGGGCGCGAGGCGATTCGTTCCTCATTGGTAATAAATTTAGAATCGCAATTCGGAGGGGAATACGATGGGCGACAACATCTACTCTACAGACAACTTCAACTCTTGTGACGATCTGAACTCCCTGTCGTCAACGGTCTCGCAGCTATCATTCGAAGAGGTGCTCAACCATCTCACCGACTTTGCAACAACGATCCAGAGCTCGAAGGAACCCAACTTTCTCAACTTTACTAACATATTCGATCAACTCTCAATCAACAATGACGACGCCGACGGTGTACCGAATTTGCTGAAGGGATATGGAAATGAACCTGCACCACTGGGGCTGTCGTCTCTTCCTTTTAACGCGGACGACTTATCCGGCAAAACAGTCGACCTCAAGAATCTGATGAACCCTCTGACGAGGGACGTAGTGGAAAGTACTTTATTCAAACAACAATTTTCACTGAGCCCATCTGAGCTTAATCCCTACATCACCAATCCAGATGGCACGGACAATATTGATAAAGGAGGCGAAGAGGCATGCGAAGATCCGATGAAGCAAAATGCTGAGGACAACGTCGAGGAGCCCGCT
>CAYTDR010000488.1:0-6328 GCA_964436185.1 uncultured Candidatus Obscuribacterales bacterium
GTCCGTGTGGTGGCTTCAATAAGGATGTGTTGAAAAGCTGACAAGCAGTGACCATGAGGTAAACTGTGGCGAATAATAAGTTTATTATCTCGCCGATACGTGAGCGACTACTAATTTAATCCCTCCGCATTACCTGCGCGTGGTTCAGCTTCCGAGGGCAAGCAGTGCTCGAATACCTCAGTATGTGGAGGCAGTTTATGTTTTATATCCAAAATCCTGGTAAGATACTCCGCGCATTTGAGAAGCGTGCCTCAGGGCGTCTGGCTTCGATGATGCTTGTTTTCCGAAAGGAGTATAGCTATGGCAGACATAGAGCTCAAAGTTAAAGAGAGAGAGAACGGCGGGTACGAGATCGTCTACCCGACGTATAAAAGCGAGCTCGTCTCCCCCTGTGACCCGGAAGAGCGTTTGGAGTGGATTCGCGCCTCCTTCGAGTCATTTTTCAACCATGTCAAAGACAGAGATTCACTAAAAGAGCTCTGTAATAATCCTTAGATCCCACACTCGACATCTAGTAAACTAATTTAGGCGTTCTCTTGCGCGGTTTTGCTGTACGCAAGATCAGCGGGAACACTATTTAGATGGGTTCGTTGCATTGAGCTATTGTTGACCAAACCTGCCTACAGGGAAACGAAGTTGCTCATCCGAACTTCTGGCCGGTTTCGCAGTCCCAACTCAGGTCATCAATGATGTCTCCAACCTCTATCAACGAAAAGGAAGCAGCTGCCAAGCCCCAGGATGGGGTACCTCTTGCCGTCTACATTGAGACTTTCGGCTGTCAGATGAACAAGTCTGATTCCGAACATATGCTGGGTTTGTTGGACGAGATTGGTTACAAGCAAACGACCAACTTGAAGGCTGCGGATTTGTTGATCCTGAACACCTGTGCCATCAGAGAAGGTGCTGAAGACAAGGTCTACAGCTATCTCGGTGCCTGGAGAAAGGCGAAAGTAGGCAATCCGGGAGCACTTATCGCCGTAGGTGGCTGCGTCGCTCAAGATGAAGGCACCAATCTGGTCAAGCGCGCACCGTACGTGGATATCGTTTTTGGAACGCATAATCTTCATAGGCTGCCCGACCTTGTCATGCAAGCCCGCAACACCGGTGAGCATGTTGTCGAGGTGATTCAGGAGCTTCCTGACGATCTTCCCGAGCTGCCGGTGATCAGGCAGAGTAAGTTCAGCGCCTGGGTTTCAGTAATTTATGGTTGTGATTACAACTGCACTTATTGCATCGTGCCTTACGTTCGAGGACGAGAGAAGAGCCGAACACCTCAAGAAATCTATCGTGAGGTGAAAGAGCTGGCCGACACCGGATACAAAGAAGTCACGCTTCTTGGGCAGAACGTCACAGCGTACGGTCATGACCTGCAACCACAGATCCATCTCGGCAATCTGATTGAGAGTCTTGAAGAACTGGATGCCATCAAACGAATTCGTTTCATAACAGGACATCCTCGCGATCTGAAAACCGAAATAATTGATTCCGTAACTCGAGTAAAATCGGCCTGCGAGTACTTCCACATTCCCATTCAAGCCGGTGACGATCGCACTCTTCGTCGAATGGCGAGAGGTTACAAAGTCGATTTCTACAAAAAGAAAATCGATGAGATCCGAGATCGTCTTCCTGATGCGGCAATTACATCCGACTTGATTGTTGGCTTCCCCGGCGAAACCGAAGACGAGTTTCTCAACACGGTCAGATTGGTAGAAGAGATCTGTTTCGACTCATGCAATACGGCGGCGTATTCTCCCAGACCACACACGCCGTCAGCCAACTGGCCGGATCAAGTTCCTCAAGAGATCAAGAACGAGCGCTTGAGATATCTCAATACAGTCGTTGGAGAAGTAAGCCATCGGCGGAACAAACGTTATCTCGGCAAAACGGTGGAAGTTCTGGTAGAAGGTCCGAGCCAACGCAACCCTCTCAGACTGACTGGTCGAACACGTACCAACAAGCTAGTGAATTTCGAAGGCGAGCCAAGCCTCACCGGTGAGCTGGTCGATGTGACAGTTGAATCCGCCAATCCATGGGCTCTACGAGGCACTTTGGTGTCCAGGTGAGTAGCGGCTCATGCTTTTCGGTTGTGTGCCATCAAATCCAGTGTCAGGTAGAGCGAATCGCGGTTTGCTTCTCCTTCCTGTCGGAACTTGCCAGAAGCCGTCTTTCGTCGATGTTTCTCTGAAGATGTGATCGCTACGAATAGGCGGGCACAATATCTCGATGGCTAAACTTTTTTGCGCAACTGGGTGAAGTATTCCTGGATGTCCGCCCTTGAGATGCCTTCGTTGTCCGGAGCCCATTCTTCGTTAAAGCTGTCTTTGATGTCATCCACGCGACGCAACAGGAAGCTAACGAACGACCGCTCTCTCCAGCTCAGCGCTTTGTCTTGCAGCGCGGCCGTCAACTCTTCCTTCGTGATGAAACCGTCACCATCGTTATCCATTATCGTGAAAGCATGAAAAGCGAACCGCTTGATCTCGTCGAATGTATCAGCGATCCGAAGACCCCGCCCAGTTGAGGTAAGACTGCGCATCCATGCGGCGTCCGACGTCGTATCGTCCTGATTATTCTGTCCGTCCGCTGATTTCACGGTTCGGTTACCTTCAACTAGAAGCAATTGCAATATTCCCAAATCGTCACCTTAGATCACTGGAATGTATATAAATCAGGCTGTCGGATATAAAATCAATTTGGTCGGTTTCCAGGTGGTTCGATTGATGGCTGAAATAGGCATCGATGTTTCATATGCTTGCTCTTTGTTGAGGGCGGGCAAGCTTGTTGGCGTTCCCACAGAAACCGTTTACGGTTTGGCTTGTGATGCCATGAACCCGGATGCTCTTCGGCTGCTTTTCAAAGTCAAAGGGAGACCCACCTCGCATCCCGTGATAGTTCATCTTGCGCATCCGAGTTTGATTAAGAATTGGGTTACATCAGTACCGAAGGAACTGGAGGCGATTGCTGAACGTTTCTGGCCTGGTCCGCTGACTGTCATACTGCCGAAGGCGCCGCAGGTTCCTTATGAGGTGACGGGAGGGCAGGATACTGTAGCGATCCGCATTCCTTCACATGAACTGACGCTGGCGCTCTTGCAGGAGTTCGAGGGTGGATTGGCGGCGCCGTCTGCCAACAAGTTCGGTAAGCTGAGCCCGACCCGAGCGCAGGACGTGTTTGATGAGTTCCGCGACGAGATTGCGTATGTCCTGGACGGCGGTGCTTGTCAGGTGGGAATTGAGTCGACGATTGTCGACCTGAGCAAAAACGTTCGCGTGCTCAGACCGGGCATGATTACCCGCGAGGAACTGGAGGAGTGCTTGGGTGTGTCATTGGAAGCACCCGTAAGTTTCGCCAAGAAAGAATCGCTGCCCGAAGAGGATGAAACTCAGATCCGAGCGCCGGGATTGCTGAAAAGTCACTATTCGCCTAACACTCCGCTGAAAGTCATCGCATCTGATGAACTGGATGAGGCTGTTCTGTCCTACCAGACCAAAAACCTGCGAGCCGCTGTTTTGGCGTTCCGTCCGCCCAGCTCCAGTGTTGGCAAGTGGATTGTGGCTGAAGTCGAGCCAGAAGGCTATGCAAAGAACCTCTACAGCCATTTGCGAGAGCTGGACAGATGCAGTTGCGACGTAATCCTGGTTGAAAAGGTACCGGTTTCGCAGTCCTGGTCCGGCATCTCCGATCGCTTAACCCGCGCTTCCTGCCGCTGACAGGTTCGCATGTGCAAAGAAACATGCGTCCTGCCTCTTGGACTCCGAGGGACTCAAGTGCGATAATGGGAAATCTAGTCAGAGACCCTGGTCTATGTAGGCACCAGGGGTGATGGCAGTTATTTAGCGGAGGCGCGCAAGAGATATGTCAGAACCGTCGATAGGCGAACGTCCCTTGATCATGCAATTGCTGAGAGAAGCAACCCAACCGCTTCATGACCAGGCGGAGTCCAATGAGTTTCAGCGTATGCTTGGCCGTGGAAAACTGTCTCGAGACTCCTACAGCCGATATCTGCAGGAACTTTTGACTATGCACAAGGCACTCAACGAGCAACTAGAGAAGAACGCGGATCATCCCGCAGTCAAGACTGTTGTCAAAGACTATCACCTCGACTTGACCTGCCTTCGCAACGATTTGAACCATTTCCAATTGATTGACGACCCCGGCCCTCTGGGCTCTACGCGACAATTAATGGCGTCGTTCGAGAAGACGTCGCCGTCAGGTTTGCTCGGATTTTTGTATGTTCTTGAAGGTAGCACCAATGGTGCCAAAATGATTGCGAGGAATCTGCGTCAAGGTCTCGAATTGCCCGAAAACGAAGGCGCATCCTACTTCGACAGATACCAGGATCAACAACGTCCCCGCTGGATGGCTTTCAAGGAAAGCATGAATTCATGCGATTTTTCCTCCGAGGACGAAACGCTCATTCTCGACAAGGCGAGGGAAATGTTCAAATACTTCTCTGAAATCGGCGGAGAGATTCAGACCCTTCCGAGTCTTCACCACTGATGGTGGCACAGAGCCTGTCCTAGCGGACAGTTCAGTCAACGGCGTTTGGCGACTGCTCGGTGGTGAGTGTGGTTCATACTGCACACTTTCAAGCACGAAATTCAATAAACGGGTAGCATGAGAATGTGGCCGATGAGGGTTTCGAGTATGCGTAGAATCAGACCGCGGGTTGGAGAAAGATTCTATATTCAATTGTTATTTGTGGTTGGTATCACTCAGATTATGTGTGGACTAACTTCAATGAATAGTGGGTGGGTTCTCGTTTGGTCAGGAATCGGCTTCGTCATAGTGGGAGCAGCGTATGCGAAGTTCGGTCCGAAGGTGTTCGGCAAAAAACTTGATGGCGATCGTTCTTGGTTAAACAGAATCATCTTGTTTCCATTTCTCGTGCTCAATGTCACCATGTGGCATCTGCGGCACAGGCTATTAAGTCGAGAAGATGTCTGCAATGAGATCGCTCCAGGCGTTTGGTTGGGTCGCAGACCGCTTGATTCTGAGCTTCCCAACGATGTTCGCACAGTCGTCGACCTCACCGCCGAGTTCTCAGCCACTCCCAGAGCCAGAAAACTGAACTACATTTGCGTTCCTACACTAGATGGTCTTGCTCCTGATGATCGAGCGTTCTCTCAGCTAATGCAACGGTTAGGCTCATGCGACGATTCCGTGTATATTCACTGCGCCGCTGGACATGGGCGATCTGCTGCAGTGGCTGCCGCCTACCTGGTTAGCCGCGGACTGGCAAAAGATCTTTGCGAGGCGGAAGCGATCATAAAAGCGAAAAGACCGCGAATTGAGATAAACAAACCACAACGAGATCTGATTGATCGTTGGTTTGCCGCCCGTGAGAACGCCGCCTGACCGCAAACTAGCAGTTCATAAGCATCGCTTATTCATTCCCTGCGCTGCGCTCGGAGAATGGTGCTATGTAACTGTTGTCAGAGCGTTTTAGGATTAGTTCCAACCTGAAAGTTGGGCTATTCGTCTGCGTGGCGACCTTTTCAGATTTGAATGAATTTTGTTTGGGGACGCTGAGCATCGAGGATGGAGGGAGGAAAAAATGAAATTAGCGTTAATTGTAATGGTATCTTCAGTGATATCGATGGGCATTGCTTCTGGTGCTCAAGCAGATACAACTGTAATTGAGACCACCACGACCAGCACGCCTCTGTACTATAGCGTGCCATCCGGTGTTAGGGCGTATGTCGTAGATCCGTTGTCGCATCAGACAATCATGGAATATTCCACGACAAGTTCGTCGCTACCAGTGGGCGCCTATGTTGTTGAAAGCAGCAGTGGCAGAGTTTTGGCGACAGTCGCGGCTGAGGGAAGACTGACTCCTTTTACGACGGAGAAGATAATTACCCTTGCGCCTGCAGGCAAGAAAGTTATTCTTTCGACAAGCAGTTTTGCTGCAAGACGGGATCTGATGAGTCGCCAGATCAATGAAGAGTTTGATGCCGGTAGATTGACTAACCGGCAGGTAAATGACCTTCGACAAGGACTGTTGAGAAACGCCAACCTGGAAGCAAAGAAATCGAAGGACGGCAAATTCAGCAGCTCTGAACAGAGCAAAGTAGAACGTGGTCTGAATGATGTCGCTTCGGAATTCCAGGGGGCGGTGTCGGAGACTAATAAGAGACGTGCTCGCATTGGTTTGAAAGTCGACTAGTTTTCGTTCGTTGGATAAAGTAAGAAGCTCGAAGCGCAGGCATTAGCCTGCGTTTTCGAGTTGAAGTGAAGTGGAATTAGTAGCATGGTGCGCGACTTTCGCTGTTCGCCCAGGGAACTCGTGGGTGAAGCTGGTTGGAAGCCATGATCAGCCCTGTTT
>CAYTDR010000489.1:0-6310 GCA_964436185.1 uncultured Candidatus Obscuribacterales bacterium
CGATGAACGATGCCTCTTTCATGCGCATGGGCGAGCCCTTCTGCTATCTGCACCAGGATATTGCCAGCACGTTCAACGGCAAGCGGCGATTCCTCTCGTAGTATCTCCGATAGTGGCATACACGACAGGTACTCCATAACCAGGTACGGCGTGGAGAACGGCGTCATGCCTACGTCTTGTATGGTAATTAGATTAGGATGAGCAAGAGCACTCATCGCCTGCACCTCCTGCCGGAAGCGTCTGAGCGCGTTGTCATCGAGAGCTAACTGAGGGTGAACAATCTTCACCGCCACCGATTTTCCCAGGCTGAGATGAGTCGCCTGGTACACGGAACCCATCCCGCCCTGTCCCAACATAGAGTTGATGCGGTAGCGCTCATCAAGCGTACTGCCGATGAACGGATCTATGGGCCGGGTTTCATCGTCAAAATTCATGCAGAGCGATCATTCCTCTTTTGCCTTGGGCTCAGCCTTCGAAGCCTCATCCAGGCGACGATCCAGCTCACCATATTCTTTCCGTAACGCATCCTGCTCGCTCTTTGCCTCTTTCAAAGCTTGCTCGATCTCCTTCGAAGACGAAGCAGAGGTAGCCAGGCTCAATCTCATCGCAGCCTGCACTCTGTGGATCGAGCCTTTGAGACGATTGGAAAGCCTTTCGATCTCTGCCACCAACCCTTCCTCTGTTGCGCCGTCGACGGATTTAATTTGCACTCGCTTATCAGGAGAGCCCGGCAGTGTGACAAAAACAGCATCATTGTAGTCCGGCACCGTGCCACCATAAGCCATCACCTGCTCAAGAGCAAACTTAGCTTCATAAAGTCGCTCATACTCCTGCTCCAACGATCGCTTGAACTGCATTGCTCGCTGCACGTCTGCGTGTAGCTCTACTTTATCTGATGCATCTTTGCGCGTAAACATCAGGTAATTTTCCAGATTGCAGCCATCCATTCGCGCCATATTCATCGATCCACCAATGAAGTCGAGGTCTGTTAGATTCGACTGATCGAACACTGTGTTATCAAAAGAAGAGTTGGTTATGGTTGCTCCTTCCATCTCCGCAGCCACGAACTCGGCATTATCTGCGGTGCATTCTATCATGCGAATATGACGCATATCACAATAACTGAAATCAGCGCCGGAAAGATCGCAATGATCGAAAGTGACACCCCTCAGATCGGCATTGGTGAAGTCTGCGCCTAACAATTTGCCGCCCTTGAAACTTAATCCCGATAAGAGGTAACCTCGCAGATCAGCACGAGTCAGGTCGGCACCGGATTTGATGGCAAGCTCGACGGTGCTTCTTTTATCGGTGCCCTCCGTCGTTGAGAAGAGAGTTTTCGAACGCATGGTGTCGATGATCGAGTGAGAGCCTGCCGCCAGGAAATCGACGCTGGACAAACGTGTCTCTAGAACGCTAAGTTCCTTGCGCAACTGGCTGAGAACAACCTTTTGCTTCTCGATCGTCCAAACTTCCGGCTCGTGGGTAAACCGAATCTTGACGTTCTCGATGTCCTTTCGTAGCTTCTCGAAAAATGGCTCCAATGTCGGGTCATTCTGAGCCGTGTACTCGAGGTCATCATGCACCTTTGATAGGAGCACCTCAATTTCTGCGGCGAACGGAGCCAGGACACCAAGCTCTTGATGGAGTTTCTGAGCCAGCGTCGTATCGGGTCTTATGAAGTTGGCATGTTGAAACCAACTATTCAACATCCACTGCCAGCCAATCGTGCCGATGAAGAGAAAGACGACGATCAAGGACCAGAGCCGCTTCGTGGTCGAGAGCCGAAACCAGACAGCAGCAGGCGGAGCAAAGATCGACTCGGGCAGATCAGGAAACAGGGACTTGCCCTTTGATGAAAGTTTGCGGCGAAACCGCCTGAAAACTCGCTTTCCAGCTTTCACTGCTTCAAGATCGGCTTTTACATCCGCGACTGACTGGTAGCGATTGTCCGGATCTTTTTCCAGGCAACGCATGACGATACTCTCAAGATCGCGAGAGAGCTCGATTCCAGGAAATCGCTGAGTAAGTGGACGAGGGAGCTTTCGCACATGTTTGTACATGAGCATCGAGGAGCGTTCCGAGCTGAACGGCGGTTTCCCGCTCAGACACTGATACATCAGACAACCAAGACTGTAAATATCCGAGCGCTGATCGAGTCCTTTGCCCGTGCATTGCTCCGGGCTCATGTAAGTGGCGTCACCATATTCATAGCCGTGGTCAGTAAAGTACTTTGTGTCGCGACCGGAGTTCGGCAATACCCTGGAGACACCGCAATCCGCTATCTTGATCGTCGGATTTTCGCCTTCTCCTATGCGCACATTGCCCGGTTTGATATCGCGATGCAGAATGCCACAAGCATGGGCATGATTCAATCCTTCGCAGATCTGCAAAAATAGTTCAATCGCTTTCGTCTCTTTATACGGACCATCCTCCTTCAGGATTTCGCTCAGACGCTCGCCCGGAAAGTAGTCAGTCACCAGAAATGGTATGTCATCATCCGTGGTGCCAGCATCATACAAAGCAATGATATTGTGATGGTCCAACTCTTTTGCCAGAGCAGCTTCTTGCAAGAATTTTTTCGAATGGCGCCGAGTAAACGCCATGGAGGGTTCGATAATTTTTAGCACGAACACACCCGGCAGTCCCTGACACTGAACTTTGAAGACATAACCGGTCAGTCCGCTGCCCAGATATTCGAGCACCTGATATTTTTGCCCGATCGTCTTGCCGATCAGTAAATTGGGGTGCTGGCGCGCCATAAGCCCAGCCGCCAAAATTTCGACTGTGGCAGTCGAGACTTGCTCAGATGCCTCACTAGCACTAGCACTAGCACTCACACCCGCCGGCTCGGTCTGTTCGCTTGAGTCGTCGGCAGCAGTTTGTTGGGGCTCCCCGGAGTCACGGGCTGAGCAGTCGCAGCGTTGCCCATGAAACAACCACTGGGTGATACTGCCCTGACGGCCTTTGCCCACCGGCTTGTTGCATTGCTGGCAGTACTCCCTGAGCTCCAGCTTTTCCTCAGTTTTGTTCTCTTCTGCCAGCTTTGCTGGTTTGATCTCCATGCAAGCTCGCTCCATCGACTCTCCTAAACACTATCTTCCACGATCTGAGCAAAAGGCGCTCGATCGTGGTCATCGTTGCTCAGTCGGGCGCGAATGCAACGCGATTTATTGGGCGTTAATTATTGGACGAAATGTGACAGCCTGCTATGCCAAACGCCTCACGGATTGCCTTTTTGGACAATCATCAGCTCCTGAGCTACAAACTCTTACACCTCAGAATCAGAAGCGTCGCCCAAGTCGCTCTTTCCTCGGCGTGCGTTAGCCTTCGCCTTTGTTTGCGTCTTCGCTTGAGTTTTGGCTTTCGCTTTTGTCTTTTTGGCTGGCGCTGGCTCTACCGTGCGTTCGCGGATTTTCGACTTTAGCTCCTCGTTTTGCACCAGAGAGAAGTTCGCCAAACCGGCACGGTCCTCGAGGGTTCGCAGACCCTGACCCGTAGCCTTGTATCCACCGGCGACGATATTGCCAAAGTCACTCTCCACCACCTCGAGAATATCAATAGGCTCCTTGCAGTATATGGAGAAATGACAGGCAGCCTCGAGTGCTATACGCGTCAATTCGTTGCCATCTTCAATCAGGTCGTAAAGAGCATACAAAGTGCCTTGAGAGTAGTCAGAGCCCGCACCTTTCGCGACGTATTTGTCGTACTCGTGCACGGAAAGATTGTTCGACACTCCATAAATGGCGTGCGGTGTGACGAGAAGGAACACATTATATATACCGGCATAAGTCTCTTTGCCGGTATCGGTCAGGGTATAGGTCTTCTTCATTTCCGTATACAGATCCAGAAAAAACTGAAACACCTGCGCCCTGTTCGCAAACTCAGACTCCATCATCTTATGGTTGTGTTCATAAAGATGCTCGAGGATGTTATCGAGAAGCGTGTAACCGCTGGTAGCGATATAAGCGTGCTTCAACTTAATAATCTTGGAGGCATTGACCAGGTCGGTTGTATATTCACTGCCAAATGTCGTAATTCTATCCGCCCCCATGAATACACGCCCGTTCTTCTTAACTGCCACCAAAATTGTCATCCTAAGTCCTCTCGTCCAAAACTAATTGAGTTCTCCTCATGTTGATACGTGCCTGTTTCTATTCTGGTTTAAACGTTCGACATCACGACTTCTTTCATACAATCGGAAACAGTGCGAGGTATTCGCGCCTCGATGGCTGGTGTTTGTTAGTTGCAAAAGTAGACATGTATTTGATGCCTCGAAGACAGAAACAGATGGATGGAACCCTTTGTCGCACAGCCCGTCATAGGGAACATTACGGCGGCAATTTTAGGCTCGCAAGGAGTGCTGGATAATGATAAGCTGGTGTTCAGCTCAAAATTGATCAGGCAGAGTCCTGTCTTTCATACGGTATATTCTTAGGCAGCAAGCGGAGTTGTATGAGCAATTTGAGAAAAAACAGTCTAACCGGCGGAGCGTTATTAGCATCAATGCTTCTCTTGTGCTGCTCAAACATGGCTTACGGGCAACCGGTCAGTACCGCCGGCACACAAACGGGCAGCTCCGGATGGGATGACCTCTACGCCGGAACCATGGGCGGCGCGAACCAATCAGCCCCCAACACAGAAAGACCGGCATACCCTCCCGCGGTGTCCCGCCAGCCCACCGACGCCAAAGTTTTGCAGGACTGGTTTGCGCGTTACGATCAGGTGCGACGGGCAGCTCAAATGAATCCAAAGGAACGTGCACGCGCTGATGCACTCCTCTCTAAAGGGTTGTCTATAGTGATTCCTGGGGACGAGAAGATTGCCACGCGAAAACTATTGACGAGCTTGGTGGCACGATACGATCAGGCTATCGATGGCATGAAAAGATTGCCTTTACTTCCGGAAACGACAGCCTTGCAGCGCGGATATTATCAGTATTTCCTCGAAGCGCGTGCGCTTTTCGGCGACTACCTCAAAGTGCAGGATAACCTCTTCGCCAAAGATCCAACGGGAACTCCTATAGCCGCATCGTTGATGCCGCGAAAACAGAGACTCGAGTCGATCGATGGTGGCAATAAGGTTCTGGATGGTCGGCTACGAGCAACGTACGGAGTTGCAGCGTACCAGTATTAGCTGACGCGGTCCTCACAGATGGTGGCATCATTTCCGATGGTCGGCGAAGAACGACACTTAGAAATACCGCGCACCAGTGCCTGGAAAATAGTTCGGTCTTCGAAGAAAAATGGCTGCTTGCCGGAGCGCCATTGGATTAGCGTTAAGCACAACTTCCTGCACTAGCGGACAACCAACAACGCAAGCAATTAAAGCGGAATGTCGACGTTCATCTCATATAGTCGCTTAATCGTGTTCATGTCTCTCTGAGATAGTCGCGAATTTTCATCGGTGACTGCGAACATCATGTCGGCGCGATGAGGGCTGTGACCGAGCAACCCGAGAGCATGACCGAGTTCGTGCGTAACTATATTCTTGAGAGTGATAAAACGAATCTCTTCAATTTTCGAATCGATCAAATCGGTGTTTACCTCAATCACCTGAGGTGGAACCTGATACTTCTTGCCCATTCCTGGAATACTCACAGGTACGCCAAGCGACATGAGAAGCGGATTGGCCGATGTATTGCGTTTCCATTTGGTCACTGTATGTGCCCCCAGAGCGCAATCGTTGTCGTCGGTTCCCAGCCCAAGCTGACTCCAGATCACTCGTATACGAGCAAGTCGCGGATCAGCTACTTGCACGAACCGGATCAAGCCGTTGGAACGCGACTCCCAATTCTCAAATCCTTGAATGCATGCCCTCGTGTAGCGGGACTCTTTATAGGGAGTAACATAAACAGGCACCGGCATGCTCTTGAAGCGCATTACCCGCTTTTGCGTGGCAGCCATAACGTCAGGAATGTAGTCATCTGCTTCCTTTGCCTGATTGGGCGGCTCGATTCTGTAGAAACGAGGTGGCATGAGATTGACCAGTGGCAGTGCAGAGATCAGCCTCTCGACATGTGATTTCGTAGCCGAACCCGCCCCGCTCGAACCTGGTGCGCTAACGTCAATCGAGGCTTTGCTCTCAAGGGGTGGAGTTGAACCGGTATCAGGCACAGGTTCATCCGAGGAGGAACCGACTTTGTCAGTCGAGGGAGCTCGAGATTTTCCCGCCGAGTGCGTCACTTCTATCGCAGTTCGAATCCTCTCTAACCGGTCGATGAGCGGTCTGCCTGATTGATCTCCCGGATCAGACTGCGGCGGTCCGAAGAGCTTAAACTCGATCGAGGCGACTCGTTCTACCAGAGATTGTT
>CAYTDR010000490.1:0-6275 GCA_964436185.1 uncultured Candidatus Obscuribacterales bacterium
CCAGCCCTTCGATCTCGTCGATAAATGCATCCCATTCCTGTCGAATTTTCTTCGCGTGATTTTCTCGAGCTTCAATCTGCTGCAGCGTTCGTACCTTTGTTTGCTCATCAGACTGATTCTCCGCGTCGAGCCGAAGTTGCTGCTCAACCTTAATCTGGTCGTCGAATTTTTTGTTCACTTCGTTCTGAAGTTTGCGGATCTCTTCGAGCCCCCAGACCTGGAAGTTCTCCATATACTGAGTTACAAAATTGCTAATCTCGTAAACCAGTATGGCATTGGAGAGAACAAGATCCTTCTCTCGCTTCGCATCACCGGATTCATTCAGACGTTCCACTATTCTGCGATTAAATTCAGCGAAAACAAGAACTGTCATTCGCAATGCTCTAACTGAAACATTGGATTGTTTATGAGCCTCAATTAAGCGTGTCGCAGATTCTCTTTCTCTTGCCGCAAGCGAGGCACCAGCTATTGTTTGCTCTATCGACTGATATTCCTTGTTCTCCATGAGTCTGGAAATGTCTTCTATTAATGCTTTCATTCTCACATGGAGCGATTGTGTTTCTTTCTTCAACTCGTCAACAACGTTTGTTCCTGGTTTAAAGAGTCCGCTGGCTTGACGCTTCAGATCGGCCAAGTTTGCGCTACTTTTTACAAAATCGGCGAATCCTTTGATCCCTGGAGCGGTAATGGGGCTTAGAAGATCGGCCGCGTCGATTGGGTGCTCGCGCCTGGCCACAAGAATTCGTTCTATATGCATTTCTGCCGAGCTGACTACCTGAGCAATAACATCATCAGCGTTCTGCGGTTGTTCTTTCTGCTCGGTTTGCGGTTCTTGTTTTTGCGACCAAGGTAGTTTCACGATGACGTCTCCGATAATTCTGCAGCCAGGCAATAGAGTGGCTATGTTATCAATAAATGAGCCTTCATGTTTGGAGCGACTGCCGGCCTTTTGCAATGGGTTATTCCAACACGGTCAACGGCAGAACAGTGCTGATTCTTGGAATCAAACCAACATTTTGTTCGCTCTTTGAATGATGTTCGGCGAGAAGCACTCGTTGATGCATGCATGACAAGTGTCATTTGGCCGAGCTGGACCAGGAGTGATTGATTTGCGCATTATTCCGATCGCTCAATTGGAAAATTGGAGATGTTAGGTTAGACTCACCGTGAGCCTAGTTAACGTCAGGACGATCATGAGATTGTTCAGAGCCGGCTCGGCGAATCAGCGTTTGGCGGTTCGGCTTTTGCAGAAAGAACGCGTTGAGATTTGAAGGACAAACAATTGAGAAATAAAACCAGGGTTCATGTCTTTGTTCTGATCTTTGTTCTCTGCATAAGCAGCATGCAAACGGCTCTGGCAGAGCAGTGTCAGGAAGTGATTTATCAAATTATCGTCGATCGATTTTTCGATGGCGACGACAAGAATAACAATCCAGCCCAAAGCTCCGGATTGTATTCTTCGACGCACAACTCAGGTTCGAAAGCTAATTGGAAAAGCTACTGGGGCGGTGACTTCGCCGGAATTGAACGTAAGTTGGACTATCTTAAAAACATGGGTGTGAACGCGCTGTGGCTGTCGCCTGTGGTGGACAACATAAATAGAGGCGTCGTGAGCAACTCCGAAGGGAAAGCGACTGGCTATCATGGATATTGGGCGCAGGATTTCACCAAGCTAGAGGAACACTTCTCAGATGCCGAACAAAGCTGGAAATCCTTCGATTCGCTAGTTCAAAGCGCCCATAACAAAGGCATCAAGATCTACATAGACTTCGCTCCTAACCATTCCAGCCCGCGCGGAGGTGGAAACGATTCGGCTATTTACGATCGGAACCTTCTGCTAGGGAAGTACAGTACTGATACCAAAAACTACTTTCATAGAAACGCAACTTTGGATGGTTCGGAATTTAGCGATAGGTATAAAGTTCAGTTCTATTCGTTGGCAGACCTGGCAGATCTAAATCAGCATAACCCAGAAATTGACGACTACTTAAAGCGAGGTCTCAAGTTGCTTCAGGCTCACGGAGTCGATGGGTTCAGACTGGATACACTGAAACATACAGATTGGGGATGGCAATACTCGCTTGCCAGCGATCTCAATCGCAATGCAAAAGGGAAGTGCACCATATTCGGTGAATGGTGGATCGATAACGGGAATCAGGATCCACTGTACGGGGACGCCGTAAAATTCTGCCGACGGTCTGGAATCAACTTATTGAACTTTCCGTTAAACTCAGCAATCACCAACACTTTTGCGCTGGGTAAGAGTTTTCGTGAGGTTGATAGAACAATTTCTTACGAGAGTAAAGACTTTTCATTTCCACAGGATTTGGTCAATTTTGTGGACAACCATGACCGTCCACGCTTCTTGAGTATAAAGAGCGACCGAGACCAATTAGACCTCGCTCTCGGCTTTCTGCTGACTGCACCTGGAATTCCATGCATCTATTACGGAACAGAACAATACTTGTTTCATAACGGAGATGACAAAGGAAATGACCCATTTAACCGGCCGATGATGACCTCCTTTGACACGAATACGCCCGCATATAAAATAATATGTCGCCTGGCGCAACTTCGGCAGAAGAATCTTGCAATTCCCTATGGCACTACGAAAGAACTTTGGCTCAATGATGACGTTTACGTTTTTCAGCGGCGACATGGAAGCAACGTATTGGTCACTGCAATCAATAAATCCAGCACTGTCAGTCCTACACTCGGCGATCTTGTTACCGCACTACCACCGGGTGTTTACACCGATGAGCTTGCTGGCCTCAAAGGCGGTCAGCAGCTTCGAGTCCTAAACAACGGAAGCGCGCTTCAGCTCGCATTGCCACCAAAATCGGTATCAGTGTGGTCTTATGTTCAGCCTGCACCAAACCTTCCCCAGGTAACGGCGTCCCGACCAAGGCTTGCGCAAAGAGGAGAAGCAATTACGTTTTTTGGGCGAGGGTTCGGTAATTCGACCGGCTCTGTAACAGTCAACGGCAATCCTCAGCAGATCTCATCATGGAATGACGAGGAGATCGAAGCTACTGTGGATCCGCTCGCGCTGACGGGAAATACAACATTCGTGATCAACACTGCGGATGGTGCATCCATTGAAAAAGCTATAGAGGTAGTGAACAACCAACTCGTCACTGTTGCGTTCACAGTGAAAAATGTTCCGCCCACAGAGATAGGTGATGAAGTCTATCTTTCCGGTAACTGCTTCGAATTGGGCGATTGGAAGGCGGACAAAAGGGTGGCCTATGGTCCATTGATGAATCCGAACTATCCAAATTGGTTTACAACTGCAGCGGTTCCGGCAGAGACCTCGCTGCAATTCAAGTTTATTAGACTCAACAAAAATGGACAGATTATTTGGGAAGGTGGTCAAAACCATACCTACAAAACACCGAGCCACGGCGTTGGATTCGTAGATGTGGACTGGCAGAATTGAACGACTTTGGAAATGTCCGCGTTGACTGAGAATTGGCTGGACTGGCTCGGCGAAAGGAAGGCGTATCGATTCGAAAATGGATCTTCAAGCCTACTCGAGAATCCTGGCAATTTTTACTCGGAAGATTCTAGAGCGTGTGCTTCCTTCTCGGCCCGCAACGTCTCTGGGCAGTTACCCAGTCTAGCGCACCGACGCGTTTTGAGACTAAATTGAAAACTGTTCAATCATTTAGAGCTTATCGAGTAATCTCAGTTGCGTACTGCTTACCTCAGATGCCTCCGCAAGCAGCTTTAGATTCACTAATTCATCGATGAGGGCGGCAATATTGTCATCCGGAGTCTTCGAGACGGTCTTCAGATGTGATAGACAGTCCGAAGCAGCGTTTTCCATTTCAGCAACAGTCTTCGCTTGCATGGTGATACTCAGCAAAACCTGAAACGTGTCTGTCACCGTATCGAGTGGTGATGACGCGAGTTTACGCTCCAGTTTTCGTTTACTGCGAAGAGCACCGAGTACTGCCACGCCAAACAGGGCGACGAAAAATCCGATTCGATTGATATCATTCGAGGCGAAGCCAGCTATCAGGTAGAGAGACCAGACAAGTGTCATTCCGCAAAATATTGGAGTAAGCATAGCTCGTCTGAATTTTAGCGGAACTAACTGGCTTAGTACCTGCAGGTTAAATTGCCCGAAGAGATAATACACGAGACAATCGAATATGACAGTCAACACGACGATCGTTGGTGCGATAGCCGGTAGTTGGTGAATGAATGGAGTAATTGAAGCAAGTAGCATCGCCTCACCCGCAAATAGGAGGCTAACTATGGTGTTAAGGATGGCACTGAGTAAGAAGCTCACCAAACTGACCGCTACTTTCGCTGCAACTCTCTTCAACCGGGGAAAAGAGCTATGCGCAAACGTTGTTTCGCTACTTTCTTGCTGGACATAACCAATCTGTATTTCCATCTGTCACCGTCTGAATTACCGCCACATTACTAAACTAACTCCAAATTGTGACTGGAATTGGACTAACTCAGTGGCCAATGTTTGATGTGGTCGCGCGATTTCGAGATTTAGCTAATGAGTCAAGCAGCACGCCAGAACGAGGCCTGAGGAACATCATTCAATTACCGGGTAGCTGGCCAGAGCTTTGAACGAATCATGTATCGCCCCAAATCAACTAGATTCAGAGGCTTATTGGGGTTCCATGTGTAGGGTCTTAGGAGTCTGCCACGCGCCGACGCTGCTGGGATAGCGCGCACCAGATTCGATGTCTCAGTGGTGGCAGTCTGTGTCAAGGTTCAAAGATCGAAGTTACCGACTCCAGGTGTTTCTCAATCCCGAACGCGGCTTCATCGCACTTGTTGTTGCGTGCACCTTTATGCTTCTTAAGCCTCATCTACTCTCTGCCATAGAATCGTTCTGAAAGTTTGTCGAATTGAGGAGCCAATTGGTTACCGCTTTTGCACCACTTCGGCACTATACACGTGATGAATCCGTTAAACGCCGGCTCTCATGGCAGAATGAATAGATTTATTGACCGTTGCCATTTAGAAAGTCTGCGCGTTTCTCTTCTCGTTTTGCGCGCCGCACTTCGCGTGCCGAGCGTCGTCCCCGAAAGCCCGTGCCGAGAGTCTGACCCGATTGCATTTTTGAGTCGGCGTAATTCTGATCAGTAGCAGCGTTGCTCGCCTGATTTTGCGCGCGATGTTCAAGACGTTCTGCTCGATGTTCACGTCTCATCTCCATCCTGCTCTGTCCGTTCTTGGCTTGTTGAACCGAGCCCTGCATTTGCGCCGCACCTTGCATATTTGCACCATTCGGCTGCTGCCCAAATGGAACCTGCTGTTGCCATTGATTCATCTGTCCGGACATCTGAGGTGGCGGGGTGACGAACTGTTGATTGCCGCCTGGAGCTGTATAGCTATATTGACCAGGTCCTGCAATATTCATCGGCGTACCGTAAGGGATTCCATGAAAACCTGCGGCATAAGATGGCGAGGAGCTATAAAAGGATTGCGCTGGAGGCATCATTTGTGGTGGCATCGCGCCATTAGTTGATTGCGCATTGATCTGTGCTTGGGCGACTTCGAGCTGTTCGGGAGTTACAGCGACTTGCTGTCCGCTTAAATTTGTGTACCAGAAGTGGTTCGCCTGGTCGCGGTATACGGATACTTGTGTCGCATTCTGAGCGATTCCCAGTCCTGGAACAGTCACCTGTTTGCCGGACGGAGTAATCAGATATTGATTGCCGTCAGCGCCACGCACAACCGGATAGATTGTCATGCTAATTCCGGCGTTACCAGGCTGCGCTTTTAAGTCCATGTGGAGGCTACCTGCCACAACAACAGACAAAATTAGAGCCATGTATAGTGAACTTTTCATTTCCGATTCCTCTGAGCCCTACCAGCAGTCTACCATGGGCGCTGGTAACCGTTGACTCAGCCGCGATCTTCAGCGTGCGAAATGAACAAATTACGATTACAAAATTGGTAGAAGATTTAATCAAGCAAGGATCAGACTGCAGATATTTCGCACTCTGGTTCAGTAGGATGTTTTACAGGTGCACCGGATACAACACTATTGTTATGTCGTTCGTATATAGATTTGGGACATTTCGAAAAGTTCGGACAAAGTGCATAATTAGACATTGCGAGGCACTCAGAAATGTTTGTAGAGTCATCCATTGAGAAGACCCACCCTCATCTTGCACCAACGGTAGTTTCTCCTGGGCAGCAGAGCCTGGCGAAGCCGTTTCTTAAGTGGGTCGGCGGCAAAACGCAACTGATCGAACAGTTAGATTCGAATGTACCTCCTGAATTGAGTGAAGGCGTTT
>CAYTDR010000491.1:0-6268 GCA_964436185.1 uncultured Candidatus Obscuribacterales bacterium
GGTCGAAGACACGAAAGAACCGTTCCGGAGTTAAACCGCCGGTGATACTAATCTCTTCCTTCAGCGTGATACCTTCCACGTACTCCATAACGATGAAAGGCACCTCACTTGGTGTGACGCCGTAATCGTGAATAATCATCAGATTCGGATGCTGCAATTTCGAAGTCGTCTTGGCATCCATCTTGAACCGATCGCGGGTATGTCCTTTCTCGGCGATTCGCTTGTGTAAGATCTTGATGGCCAGGGAAGCATCGGTTCTCACGTGTCGAGCCTTGTATACCGCGCCCACTCCACCGATGTTAATCAGTGATACCAGTTCGTAGTGCTCCGGCAGCATGAGCGTATCTTCCGTCAAAACGGTGCCATCACGGAGCATATTCTTACGGCGAAGCCCAGAGGGGCCCGAGACATCGAATGACTCGAGAAATTCGCACTCCTCCTCAGGGTGGTTTTGATTGATCAAGCTCTGTGCCAGAATAGCGGCAACCAAACTGCTTCTGTTCGACACCCTGGGATCTCGCAGACGATGATAATTAGCATTGGCAAGCCGCCTCTGATCGAGCAGGTACTCCCAGACTCCAGCCAGCGACTTGGCCTTCCACCCGACCTTCCGGTACTCCTGTCCGGCAGGCAAAAACTTTCTTTGCACGAACCAGTCATGCCACGAGCCTAGAATCAACAAGATAGCCAGTATGTAGAGGCTGCTCGTGCCGTGGTCCGTGATTGGACCGAGAATGTCTGCAATGGTCTTCTGATGATTAATCACTCCGGCAAAGGCAATACGATCGATGATGCACCAGAGAACACCGAACGTCGCAATCAGGGCAGTCCTCTTGCGCCTCTTTTCGAAGAACAAGGAAAAACCTACTGTCGCCGCGGCAATCGTCGTCCAAATCGCATGACCGACAATCAAGCTTCCTGAACTCGTGACTTCAGTGATAAACAACCATTCGAACGCTCCGTGGTTCCATGGTCTCTGCATATGTGCCGCGGCATCGTACACCACGGAAAAGCCTGCACCGGCAGCAGCTCCCATCAACATCAAATCGGTGACACCGAGCGTCCAGCGAGTGAATCTTCTCATCAAGAGAAGAACGGTGAGCACGGCCGATAGTTTGACAGTCTCCTCGATGACCGGAGAGATGTAGTCCTTCAATGGCATCAATGACGGTATCAGCACGACCTTTTCCATCAATATTGCCACACCGAATGTGGTACCACCGGCAAGCATCATGACAAACAACAAACGCAATGAAACCGTTCTGGTTGTCGAGGTTACAATCAGAAGCATCGCCAGATACGCCAGGTTCAGACAGTACGACGTCAAGGTCTCTGCCGTCCCTGAGGCCATTGTCGAGACAATGAACCAGCCAAGCAGGCCTGTCATAAGCACCGCATTAGTTACCGAAAGCCACTTGGGCGGCGACGGATTAATTGTCGCAGTGCCGGCTATCGGTGCTTCCAGATGGGTAGGGGTGTTCATTCAACCCCACCTTTTTTTTTCTCCTTCTGCTCGATGAGCTCTAGCTCTAGCAGGAGCGCGTCCGGTGAAATCAGAGTGGTGAAACTTCTTTGACTGGCCGCTGAGTCATTGTTCTCATCTTCAGTTAACTGCGAATCGGCCGAAGAATAGCGAGAATCCGCACTTGCCGTTCCTACCGGAATCGCATGAAAAGCCATAGCCAGAGCAATATCGTACTTTCTTTGCGGGCTGCAAAAGCCATCCGTGACATTCGGCAGTAAACCGGACAGGGTCTTAGCCAGATTCAGTCCCCCGGCACCTTTAGCTGCAGTAAAGCAGGTTACGACAAGTTCCGATGTGGAATAATCTGTCGGGCCACCCGGCAACGGGTCCCTTTCCGGTTTTGCTTCAGTTGAACTGCGCCCATGCGCAGTTTTTGACCTTCTCAGTTCTTGCCTACCGTCGTCAGGGACCGGCGTGTCCGTACCCACACTTGCAGGCCGCCGCTTGCAGGAGAGAGTGCTGCGCAGCTTGCTCGTCTTCTCTCTCGCTTCCTTGGAGATAAAGACCAGCGAAAACATCGCCAGCCCAGCAAAAAATGCCGCCCCTAAGCCGACATTTCCCACTGTTGTATTAACATCCATAAACGGTCTTCACGTTCTGATAGCGTTTAATAAATACTTCTTTCTATTTACCAACAAGACCGGTGTTTCTCACTACAGGAAACAGGATAGAAGTGTTTATCAGGCAGAAAAGGCTTTCAGGAAGGCTGAAACGAGCCTGTAGAATGCACTTACGAAGAAACCTCGCCAGTTAATCAAAGATCATCGACGGCAGCCAGACATGAACCACCCCATTTACAGGGGAAATACCAGTTTATCGATTGACTGAAGACCTCGACACAACCACAACGGGCTTGCTGCCAGTCTATCGTGTCAAATCAGCGCTTCAGTAAGAGCTCTTTGTGGTTCGCACCATTTCTAATATGATCACCCTATGATCGATAAATTTGTCGGTCACAGGTGGGTTTCGCATAAATCAGTTCCGGGCAGAGACTTGATAGGTTGTGCTCGGGATTTCGTTCCCTGTTCAGGCGATTATGCGACGAAGTGCAAACTGGTCGCTCAGTTCAACTTCGATAGGTACGGTTGATTGTGCGATTTTGTACTTTAGACTGAGGAGGAACGAAAATGACTGAAAGAGACCCAAGATCCTTGTCACAGGACGTGCGAACAGGCGATGCACGTGTGCTTCACCTTCGGTTTGAAGGTCGCAGCCGAGACGTCGCTCTGGACATTCTAGCTGTCGGGGCTGAAAGCTCTGATGATTCGATTCGGCGGGCTGTTGCGGCATTCATGGACGTTGGAGTGCAGCGGCTGTCCGGTACAGTGATCGAACGTCACGAGAACGGCAACCTGACGCTTAGACCTGAGGCGGTTTTCGGGTGAGCAAGGGAGACGATGACCTTCTCGCTCTCGTCAACAAGTTTGCCGAGGCAGAAAAGAATCTGGCCGAGGAGGTCTTTCTCGCCCCATATGTGCCGGGCGCCAAAATTGTCGTCAAGGTTAAGCAGGTGGTATATGAGCTCAGCGTGGTAGATAGCACCGCCCTCGGACCATCCGGAGGTTTTGCACTTTTCCGCATCAGCGCCCCGGGTAAGGCGGTGGCGCTCGAGCGTGCTACTAGAGCACAAACAGACCGCTATTTAAAATTGCTGCCCCGAGTACAGTTGGTTCTTATCGACCAGTTTGATAATCGCTGGTGGGGTTTGCAGGCCAACACATCCGACTCGCGATTCTCTTTCCACGAGCCCGTGCCGATTATGCTCGTGGACCGCGGGGCCTCGTTCGAGCAGGTCAACGCCAGGTTCGATGGACGGCATTTCTGGTGCGAAGGCGTCAACAGGCGCCGAGATCCATCGATAGCTAATAAACTCAGAGAAGCGCTATCCGAAGATATCAATCCGGCTCGAGTGCACGTACCCAAGTCCGTTCCGCAAGAGTTGTTCGCTTATAGCATCCTCTGGTTCGATAAACATCCGCAGAGTAATCTGACGGCAATCGATTGGGACAACCAGGATACAACTGATGTGCCGTCGACCGATCGCCTCCAGGAGCCCGCACAACGGCTGCACAACCGAACATCAGCCCAGCAGACAGACCTGGAACGGCTGAGACAGGCACTTTCGCACGCCGGAGCGCGGCTGGAAAGATACTGGCAGTCGAGTGAAGGAGTAGTCACCGTTAGTTATGTCGTGGATGGAAACCAGCACTCTGCCTCGGTTCGTCTCGATGACTTGTCGGTTGTCTCATCCGGAATATGTTTGAGCGGTCAGGACAGTGACTTCGATCTGACGAGTCTGGTGGGAGTGATGCGAGAATTTGCTCAGGATGGATACTGACGATAAGACTATGGATTGCGGAAAATGAGACCGAAGCTGCATCATGAAATCATCTATCGCGGCAAGGAGCAGATTGAGAAACTTGCCACAAGCAAGATACTTATTCTTGGCGCTGGAGCGCTCGGCTCTAACCTGGTCACCAACCTTGCCAGACAGGGTTTTCGCCAGTTGACCGTCCTGGACAAAGACAGGGTGGAAGAGCAGAACCTGAGCACACAGGTGTATTCGCAGGAAGATGTAGGTGCGCTGAAAGCGGACATTCTCTCCAACATCGTCTACAGAGATCTGGGCGAGGAGATAAAGGCGCTCGCCCAAGAACTAACGGAAAAAAATGTCAACAAGTATCTGACCGATTTCATTTTGACTATCGATAGCTTCGACAACTCTCTTTCTCGAAAAACGGTATCCGACTATTGCCGAGAGAAACGGCTTGATTGTCTGCACGTTGGTGTCAACGGAGACTACGGCGAAGTTCGCTGGAATGAAAACTATATCGTGCCTTCCGACGCCGGCGACGACGTCTGTGACTATCCCTTGGCGAGAAACTTGATACTTTTGATGACGGCGGTGGCAAGTGAAGCAATCATACGGTTCGTATTGGAAGGAAAGAAGGAGAACTATTCCATCACTCTGGCAGATTTGACTATCAATCTCGACGGCTTGATAGAATGAAAACACCCGGCGCGACCGAACAGTATGCATTGCCATGTCGTTTCTGCGACCAGTTCTCGAGAGGCTAAGCTCGAAATAAAAATGCATCCATGGCTAAATTCTTCGGACCCGGCAACTCTAGCAGTTTGCCGGCAGACTTTGTCGACGGATTTCGCGATCAATAAGTCCTTAGCGCCTGGGGCTTCGAAGGAATCCATCGACAGGACTGCCGATCAGCGATCATTTTTCAGAGCAGCTTCGACATAGATGAAAGATGATACTACCACCACTCGTTGCAACAAATGCCAGAAGCCCTTCTCAAGCCCTGGCAGCGGATTCGTGACACAGTTTCTGGAAGTGTGCATGTGCAGCTCCATGCCGGAGGAAGATGTCGGGAACCGCCAAGTCATCTCCCTCTGTGCGACGTGCGGAAAACGTATCGGAGCAGGACGCGAAGGCTCGTTCACACAGTTTATTTTCCGTTCCGAGCTTTGTGCTTGTAAAATTCCCAAACCCCTGAATTCAGTGGCGCCACCAGGGAAAATTTCATTCTCCCGCCGCGTGGCGCGGGAATCTCATGACGTGGCGATCGTTCCCGAAGAGGAAGCGAACATAGAAGTCGACGCGGACAAGTTTCCGCTTCAGCGCTACAATCCGCTTGCCATCCTCGGAGCCGGTGCCTCCGGAACTGTGTATCTTTGCGGCGACAGACTGCTCGGGAAGCGAGTCGCCGTCAAGATCCTCCACCATTTGAATGCAGAACAGCTGATCGCCTTTCAAGAAGAAGCAAGATGCACCAGCCAGCTCAATCACCCTAACATTGTTACTATTTTGGACTTCGGAGCCAATCACAGTGGCACTCCATATATGGTGCTCGATTACCTTCCCTCCATAGGTCTTAAGACATATCTCGAGAAACACGGACCGCTCGATATAGAGCGCGCAATTGTAGCAACGAAAAAGGTCCTGGAAGCTCTCGTGTTCGCGCATGCCCGCGGTGTGTTCCATCGAGATATTCAACCAAGCAATATTCTTATCTGCTCCAATGAATCGGATCTCATTGATGTTCGCCTGATCGATTTCGGCGTCGCTACGGTAAAGCAGGCAACTGGCAAGCTTACCGCACAACTAGGGAAAACTATGGTCGGTTCTCCACTTTACATGGCACCGGATACGGTGCGCGGGCTCGACTACGATCAACGCTCCGAGTTGTACGCAGTCGGCTGCGTGCTCTATGAAATGCTGACCGGAAACCCACCGTTTATCGGAAGCACGGCGCTGGAAACAATCAATATGCATGCCATCGCACCAGTGCCACCAATCAAAGAACGAAATCCGGAGGTCCCGGACGTGTTGGCAGAATTCCTCGTCACATGCCTGGCAAAGGACAAGTCCGAGCGGTTTCAGACCCTGGAAGAAGCAATTGAACTCTTGAAAAGCATGGAAAGAAGGGAGTTCCTCCCTTCGATGGAGACCATCAGCAGAGTAATCTCGCTTCCTGTGGCTCCCGAATCGCCCAGGAGTTCTAAACGCTGGGAGTATTTCGTATGCGCAGCCCTGGCGATAACCTGCGGTATCTCCCTGGTCATAGTTTGTGGAGGGTGGACATCCCGAGAAGCCACACTGAAGACTGCGAGCCCACATTTACTGGGTCAAGAATTGGAGAAGCAACTCGAGACTCAATCGAGCAAGTCTAAGGATGCAAAAGCCGAGATCGAGCAAGCGCTTCGACTGAAAAAAGCAAATCTCAACCT
>CAYTDR010000492.1:0-4109 GCA_964436185.1 uncultured Candidatus Obscuribacterales bacterium
CTGGATCCGTCAAGGTTGGCTTGAATGTTCGATTTAGAATGCGATATTCGTGCAGGCTTTCGGCTGCGAACCTTTTACAATAAGACCTGGACTCGAATCCTTCTACGACAAGACCTCGTGAGAGGTGGCATGATCTTTTTCGACTCGCCTATTGGATTCAGAGGATAATCTACGAATTTTCAGAATGTGATGAATATAGTTTTGGATCTCGGAAAAATCGCTGGATCCGTCAAGGTTGGCTTGAATGTTCGATTTAGAATGATTTCTGAGACTCAGCAGGTCAACTCGACATTTGCTTGAGATAAGAGTTCGCGACAGGCCGCAACGATTTTCGCTGGCGGAAGTTCTGTCAGGCACTCTCGATTCTCGCACGTCTTCTTGTAGTGGCACGGTCTGCAAGCAAGGGTATCATCGAACACGGCCCGACAAGCTTTGCCCGGCGGTGCCCATCGAACAGGATCCGTCGGTCCGAACAATGTCACAGTAGGTGTGCCGACCGCGGCGCTGAGATGCGCTGGGCCCGAGTCTACGCAGACAGCCAGATCCATTTCCTTGTATACCGCCATGCTTTCTCTGATGGAAAGATCGCCGGCAAGGTTGATGCAGGGCACACCGGACAGTCGTTGGAGTTCGTCGTAAGTGGCACGATCCTCTTTTGCACCAGTGAAGAACGGCTTGAAATCGAACTCCTGGCATAATGACTTAATAACCTGAGCCCAGAGTTCCAGTGGATAGGTTTTGTCAGGATGAGCAGCAGCAGCATGAATCAGCAACTTACGACCGGAACGAGTCAGCTCGCTCACTTTCGACTTCACTGACGCAGTCTCGTGATCCGAAATCCAGGCCTCGAGATGGTCGTCCTCGATGTCAATCCCGCCAGCCTGCAAAACCTCAAGCAAAGAGGCGACTTCATGAATATCCTGGCGCCAGGAGACGGCGCGTGTAAGCAAAAGCGAGCGCCCCTCGGTTGCATAACCAATCCGGTGCCTGGCACCAATCAAAAGTGAAAGTGCAGCAGATGACAACGAGCGTTTCAATACGAAGACCAGGTCGTAACGTCGCTTTCTTAGCTCAAATACATAGGACCAATAGCTGCGTTTCTTGGAGCGGCCACTGTCATACTTATGAAATCTGGTGGTATCGAATACAATGCGCTCGTTGACGTAAGGACAGCCGTCGAGAACCTCACCACTCACAGGTCCCGTCAAAACATCAATTACTGCATCAGGGTATGCTCGTCTCAAATTGCGGAGAAAAGGAACGGTGAGAATAGTATCGCCGAGAAAACGGTAACGCACGACCAGAATCCTCTGGGCTTGCGGTTTGGTCTTTCTCTTAGATTCATCCATAACGGAAATATCCTGCTCACCTAGAGTTTGAATGCTGGGGGTTCCCCAATCCACGACGCTTGCAAAACAACTGCGCCAAGCCTGTCCTTCAGGGTCTCGAACTCAGCAAGTTTATGATAATCCTTCTCCGTCGTCAGGATGAAATCAGCACCGGATTTTTCCAGGCTGACTTTCAGATTCTCCGCATCACGTGTTCCGTACTCGTGATGGTCAGAGTATTCATGCATCGCCAGCACTTCCAAATCGAGCGATCTGAGCGTGCGTGCAAACTGTTCCGGTCGTGCGATTCCGCACACTGCCACCACTCGTGCTCCACAGGTAGTATCAGGGAGGTTCAACGACGACATACCAGATAATGTTGGTTGGAATTGGCACATCGACAAACTACTGGCTGGCGCGTAACGCCTGACAAGTTGTGCGATTGATTCCAATTTCAAATCAACCCTGCTGCACGATTCAGGTACCTTGGTGACTATTACATGGGTGGCTCTACTCAGCGCGGAAAGCGGCTCCCTCAATCGGCCGGCCGGCAGAAGCCGCTCCTGAAGCATATTGTCATTGAAGTCCAGTAGAACCACATCAAAATCACGTTCGAGGCGGACATGCTGAAAGCCATCGTCCAGTAAGATCAGGTCACATCCGAACTCACTGACCGCAATTTCAGCGGTCGAAACTCTGTCCTTGCCGACTACGATAACGGCCGCAGGCACCGCTCTAGCCATCATGTAAGGCTCATCGCCTGCAGCGGCGACGTCGGACAGAATCTGGCGACCATCACTAACGACGGTGAAGGGATCGCGTGACTGTCGTTTGTATCCACGGCTCAGGATACCGACTCGCTTGCCTTGCTGAATGAATTTTGTAGCGAGCGACACCGTGACTGGTGTCTTTCCAGTGCCACCAACCGTGATGTTACCGACGCTCACGACCGGCACCTTAGCAGTACGGCGCTTGAGCAGACCAGCAGCATACGCCTGCATTCTTGCATAGGCGACAGTTCCGTACACCATTGAGACCGGTGTCAACAGGTCTGCAATCAAGGGATTCTTCCATAGTCCGGGTCCAGCAGTGCCGTTCGCATCAACGCGCGAGTCAGGCACTTCATCCCCGCGAAGTAGCTGTTTATGCTTCGTCGCAACGCCCGCCGAGGTCGGAGTTGGTGCGCTCACGCTTCCGCCGGCAGTATGCAAACGTTCAGTCTCCATCATTTCCGAGCTCCGGAATTGGCATGGTAGGCAGCATTTATGATTTCTTCGCCATCCAAGATAAAGTCACCGCCCGGTCGAACTCGATCACTGAATTTTTTCGCTCGCTGACCTGTACTTAGAAACGGTCTCAGCATCGTGAGCGTCCTATTCACAGCGCCCTGATTCTGGACAATCCATTCCTTACCGGCCCTGCCGATCCGTTCAATCGAGGATGGGGCCTCGTAAAATCGTACCAGGCTGTCTGTGAGCGCGGCTTGATCATGCACCACATCCAGTGCCGATATCTCCTTGAGCGATCGTGCGATGTCGCGGGTCTTGTACAAGTGGGGACCGCAAACAACCGGTACTGAGTATGCGTATGGCTCTGCAACATTGTGTCCGCCGATCTTGGCTAATGTTCCACCAACAAAGGCTACAGAACCTAAACCATAGTACGTGTTGAGCTGACCGAGCGCGTCGAGCACATAGACATCATCAGGATTTTCGAATTTTTGTTTTTCCGAATAGCAAATAACCCGATAGCCGGACGCGGCGACAGTCTCCTTGACCCTGGCGAACCGCTCCGGATGCCTGGGCGCAATTATCAATTTAATCGCTCGTGGTTCGCAGGAGTTGGAGACTTTCCATAGCACTCCCTTGTAGGCATGCAATATCGCCTGCTCCTCGCCCTCATGGGTTGAGCCGGCTACGATAAGGAAGTCTTCAGCGCCAATTCCGAGAGAAGTTCGCAACTCCTCAATCACCGAGGACGGCTGAGGGACGAGTCCATCAAGCTTTAAGTTACCAGTGATCGTCACTGGTATATTAGCACCGGCAATTGCGCGATAACGCTGTGACTCCGACTCAGTCTGGACACCCAGAGCCGCGTACTGTCGAATAAAGGAGCCAAAGAAGACACGCAAGGCATGGTACGTTTTGAAGCTGCTGGGAGAGATTCGACCATTGATTGCCACCAGCGGCACACCCATTGTCCGGCACTCATGGACGAAACCTGGCCAGAGTTCTGTCTCTGCGATTGCCACTACCGATGGTTTCAGTACCTGCAACCATCGCCTCGTGGCGAAGGGCACATCAAGGGGGAAGTAGAAAACTTCTGCCAGATGACCAGCGCGGTCTTGGGCGAGCTTCTGCCCTGTCGCGGTAGTTGTAGAGAGAAGTAACGGAAGATACGGGTAATCTTCTTTCAATCTCTCAACCAAGGGCCAAACGGCGTTGAACTCTCCAACAGATACCGCGTGAATCCAGATTCCGCCGGAAAGCGTCGAGCTGCGTTCTACCAAATCAGCAGGGACGCGACCAAACTTCTGCGCCAGACCTGCTCGCGCCTTCTTCTTCAGCAGGAGAAACGGTCCAGCTATCGCCAGAATCAACGTTGTTAGTATGTAGTAGAGATTAATCACGCTGTCTTGGGTGTTTCTCGCCTGATCTGCTCGATGCAGCTCGCTTTTAGATTGCCTGGTCGACTTTCGCGGTCTTGCCTCTCGGTCTTGCCTCTCGGGTCTTACCTCTCGGTCTCACCTCTCGGTCTTACCTCTCGGTCTTACCTCTCGGT
>CAYTDR010000492.1:4209-6242 GCA_964436185.1 uncultured Candidatus Obscuribacterales bacterium
ACCTCTCGGTCTCACCTCTCGGTCTTACCTCTCGGTCTTACCTCTCGGTCTTACCTCTCAGTCTTACCTCTTGGTCTTACCTCTCGGTCTTGCCTCTTGGTCAATGTTCAACTCCGGCAGGAAAGCGGTTCCATGAAGCGAAATGATAATTTTATAGCAAGTTCATGGCATCCAGGTTGCCTGCGACCAGTTTATTGCTTTGAAACTTTCTCATGCTCAAGCAGAGCACCTGTAAACGTCGTCTGAGCCCGGGTTGTCGGCGGATGCAGTCCACATTCATTGTATCTTCGAGTTTGTCCAAAGCTCAGAGCAAATCCAGCGCGTCTACATCGACGGCCATCGTAAGTTGTTTCGGTACGATTCGATTGCGCAGAAAGCCGAGGATACGGTCCATCGTCTCGCACTCCCCGACTATCTTAATCAAAAGATGAAAGCGAAACCTTGTTTTGATGCGTTCTATCAAGCACGGCGCGGGTCCGAGTATCTGGAGGCGTTCCGACGGGACCGCCTCCTCTATATGACTGCTAATCTCCTCCGCCAGCTTGCCGCATTCCATCTCCACTTCCTGAGCATCGGGACCGGTCAATACGACACGAATTAGACGGCTAAACGGTGGATATTGAAACGCCTCCCGCGCTGCCAGTTCGCTCTGGAAGAAGGCTTGAAAATCATGCGATTTGGCCAGCCGGAGGACATCGAGATCAGCATTGTATGTTTGCAGGATCACCTTTCCCGGCTTGTCTCCTCGACCTGCCCGACCAGCTACCTGGCTAAGCAACTGAAACCCTCGCTCAGTCGCACGATAGTCCGGCATATTAAGCGCTGCATCTGCGACCAGCACCCCGACCAGTGTCACATTGGCTATATCCAGCCCCTTTGCCACAATCTGCGTGCCGATGAGAATATCAGCGTCTCCGCGCTTGAATCGCTCGAACACATCTCGATATGCGCCCTTACGGGCGGTGACATCGCTGTCCAGCCGACAGAGCCTGGCCTGGGGATACTTGGACTGGACGAACTCTTCCACTTTCTGAGTTCCCAGTCCGTACTCCTTGATAAATGGGCTCGAGCAGCTCGGGCACGTAATGATAGTTCTCTTTTCATAACCGCAGTGGTGGCAGGCCAGATAACCTCTGTCGGCGAGATCGCCACCCTTTTGCTCCTTACGGATAGTTCTGAACTGGTGAAATACGAGAGAGACACTGCAATGCATGCACTTCGCCACAAATCCGCAGGCACGACAGAACACGTGGCTGGCGTAACCACGTCGGTTCATCAGCAGTATGGCTTGTTCGCCCCGCTCAAGAGTCTCCTTGAGAGACTGTGCCAGTGCTTGGGAAAGAATTGAGCGATTACCTGACTTCAGCTCATTCCGCATGTCCACAATCGATACATGCGGCATTGGCTGTTTATGGACCCGATTGGGTAGCTCCACAATCTGACCGGACTGAACTGCTCGATGATACGAAACCAGATCCGGAGTAGCACTGCCGAATAAGACGAGAGCGCCCTGCCTGCGAGCTTTCTCCATGGCCACTTCCTTGGCGTTATACCTCGGACTGGGGCTGGTTTGCTTATAGCTGCCGTCGTGCTCCTCATCCAAAATAATCAAGCCAAGGTTGGGTACGTGCGCGAGAATGGCGGATCTGGCTCCGAGCAAGACGCGCACAGTGCCGTTTTTCAAGCCTCTCCAGGTATCGTAGCGCTCTCCATCGCTGATCCCGCTGTGCCAGATCGAAATCTGATCGTTAAAACGCGCCTTAAGGCGTGACGCCAACTGCGGTGTCAGACTGATTTCAGGAACCAGCAACATGGCGGCTTTTCCTGCATCCAACGTTTGTCTAATCAGACGTAGGTAGACCTCAGTTTTGCCTGATCCGGTCACACCGAAGAGCAGCCATGGCTCAGGTTGTATTTCAGGATCGTGAGTCTTCCAGGCTAACTCCAATTTTGCGGAAAGAACATCAAGGCACTTGGTTTGGTCGTCGGTCAGTTCGGGCAAGGATTCCACACCGTCAGTGTCGCGAAATCCA
>CAYTDR010000493.1:0-6240 GCA_964436185.1 uncultured Candidatus Obscuribacterales bacterium
CAACTGCGGTGAAAGAGGCGAAAGGATATTTGTCCAGTTCGGCAAGCGTCGGTGAGCATTTGGCTGATCAGCTCTTGATTCCGATGGCATTGGCCGGAGAGGGTTCAATGATCACTGTCGTTCCATCAGACCATACGCTCACAAACATTGAAGTAATATCGAAATTTCTCCCGGTCGGATTCACCAGAACTCAGATAAGCGCTGACTTATGGGAGATAAAGGTGGATCGGCTGGCGAACGTTTGAAGCTGTACGAAACTGCTGAGCAACGGAGCAAACGCTCACTGTCTCCCCTTCTCCGGCGATCTTGCTTTGATATTCTCTATACGATCGTTACAAAAGGAATTAAGGAATCTTGTAAAAAACAGAGAATGATCAATAAGCCAATAAGATCTATCTTGCGCCGGGGATAGACCGACGAGGAGGACAGGCTTTGAAGATTGCTGTATGTGTTAAGTCCGTGCCGGACACTGAGACGAAGATTGAGATTGCTTCGGACAAGAAAAATATCAATATGGGTGGCGTTCGCTTCATCACGAGCCCTTTTGATGAATTCGCTATAGAAGAAGCGTTGAAGATAAAAGAGAAGTTTGGCGGTGAAACAGTCGTGTTCTCACTTGGTGGTAATGAAGTGACGGACGTTCTCAGAGACAGTCTGGCTCGAGGAATCGATAGTGCCGTCCATCTGAACGACCCTGAGTTCGAAGGAGCTGATCCGCTCACCACAGGAAAGGCGCTTGC
The DNA here is from genome assembly GCA_964436185.1 of uncultured Candidatus Obscuribacterales bacterium. GTDB lineage: Bacteria > Cyanobacteriota > Vampirovibrionia > Obscuribacterales > Obscuribacteraceae > CAYTDR01. The sequence continues at coordinate 741 of CAYTDR010000493.1, forward strand.
TGCTGCCATTAAAGGTGGTGGCTTCGATGTCGTCCTGTGCGGACAGCAGGGTGTCGGTGGCGATAACAGCCAGGTCCCTTCAATTCTTGCCGAGCTTCTTGATATGCCGCAAGCGACTCTGATAGTCAAACTAGAGATCGAAGGCGACAAATTCAAGGCAGAACGCGAGATCGAAGGTGCGCATGAGTTTGTGGAAGGCACACTGCCTGCAGTGTTTAGTACACAAAAGGGACTGAATGAGCCTCGTTATCCTTCAATCAAAGGTGTGATGGCTGCAAGAAAGAAAACAATCGAAGTGAAAAACGCCGAGGCACTTGGTTTGAACGGCCAGGTCGGCGCAGACAAGCGCAAAGTCGTTCTTGTCGAAATGACGATGCCAGCAGAACGAGGCAGCGGTCGCAAACTGGAAGGAGATGTGGAAGCCCAGGTCAAGCAACTGGTTTCACTCCTTCGTTCAGAAGCGCATGTTATCTAATACATGTAGATCGTTCAAATAGGTACTCGACGTTTGTCAAATAGTTTGGGAGAGTGACAATGACACAGGGCATTCTGGTATTCATAGAGCAGAGGAACGGTCACGTTAGAAAGGCCAGCCTCGAGGCGTTGTCTGAGGCAGTCCGACGAGGAGCTGCTTCCAACGAACCAGTGAGCGCACTTATTGTGGGTGAGAACCTGGACGCCTCGGCGGCAGAAGTCTCCAAATACGGTGCTGCCAAGGTATATCTGGCGGATGCGCCGGACTTCGCCAACTACGCGTGCGAAGCCTACACACAAGCACTGGCCGAGTGTGTGAAGAAGGTTGATCCTTCATACGTATTTGCAGCGCAAACAGCAATGGCAAAAGACTTTTTCCCGAGAGCCGCTGCCCGTCTGGATGCACCATGTGTGTCCGACGTAATGAAGCTCGACGTGGTGAATGGAAAGTTGTCACCGGTAAGACCGATGTACTCCGCCAAGAGCATGGGACGATACGAGTTCAACAACCCGCTCGCCTTCGTCACTTTGCGTCCTAACGTTTTCGCCGCAGAAGAAGTTTCCGGCAGCTCGCAAGTCGAGAAGCTTGCCGTAACGCTGGATAAGGTAAGAGCGAAAGTCGTTGAGACTCACAAGGCCGAAGGTCAAGAAGTCGAACTGAGCGAAGCCGCCATCATCGTGGCTGGTGGACGCGGCATCAAGGGTCCCGAGAATTGGGGAGTTCTGCAGGATCTCTGCAAAACGTTGGGCGCCGCTCTGGGAGCCTCTCGTGCAGTGGTAGACGCCGGCTGGATCGATCACCAGCATCAAGTCGGACAAACGGGTAAAACCGTCAGCCCACAGCTCTACATCGCTTGTGGCATTTCAGGCGCCATCCAGCATCTGGCTGGCATGTCGTCCTCAAAGATCATTGTTGCTATCAACAAAGATTCGGAAGCACCGATCTTCAAGCATGCTACTTATGGCATCGTCGGCGACATATTTGATGTAGTGCCTAAGTTGACCGAAGAGATCAAAAGAGTAAGCAGCAACGGACACTAGTTCGAACTGCTAATAGCTAATTAAACTAGGATGCCGCGGACTCTCTGCGGCATCCTAGTTTTCTGGGTTCAAACATTCGTCAACATCGCAATTCTCAACGAGCACGGTGAGGACGCTGTACGCTGGAAGAGTCATTATCATTACTGTTGCATGCAACGCTGGAATGAAGGCGAATATGGTAAGTTTCTACAAATGAACGTGACAGGCACTTACTTCGCGTTTTTCCTACAACTCTGTCACGGCTTTCCGTATCGCGCATGAAGGACTTTGTGCAGATTAAGGGGGAACTCTGCAGGCGTGACGCAGGCTATGAGACAATAAGGTCTGATTAAGGTTCGCCTGCGGGCTGACCGAGCGAAACTTCACCGTCGAGAATTATTGAACGGAGATTGATTTAGTCCGATGATAAACAGGCGAAAATCGATACAGACAGATGTTGGCGGAGTCAAACTCGGCGGAGATGCACCAATAGTGGTGCAGTCGATGACTAATACTGCCACAGAGGATGCGTTATCAACCGCGACTCAAGTGAAAGAATTATTTGAAGCAGGGTCAGAGCTGGTCAGGATCACAGTTAACACGAAACAGGCTGCCCAGGCGGTTCCTCAAATAGTTTCCCAGCTCGAAAAGTCAGGTGTCAATGTACCGCTTGTTGGTGACTTCCACTACAACGGTCATCTTCTACTCACCGAGTTTCCTGATTGTGCCAGGCTCCTCGCTAAGTACAGAATAAATCCGGGCAATGTCGGGTACGGCGAAAAACATGACGCCAACTTTCTGCGCATGATCGAAGTCGCTATAAAATGGAACAAGCCTGTTCGCATCGGAGTTAACTGGGGCTCACTCGATCAAGAGTTGCTGGCCCGCAAGATGGACATGAACAGCCAGCTCAAAGAACCTCGCACAGCGCACGAGGTTCTCATCGAGACCATCATAGATAGTGGTATAACATCTGCGAAACTAGCTGAGGAATACGGACTTCCCAGCGACAAGATTATAATTAGCGCCAAGGTTTCTGAAGTACCGGATTTGATATCAGTGTACAGACAGCTGGCAACTCGCTGCGAATATGCCCTTCACCTGGGATTGACCGAAGCGGGGATGGGGACAAAAGGCATTGTCTCGTCTTCTGCTGCTTTATCTATTCTTCTGGCTGAAGGGATCGGAGACACAATTCGAGTCAGCCTGACGCCGGCTCCAGGCGCGAGCCGCACGGAGGAAGTTAAGGTCTGCCAGAGCATACTTCAGTCTCTCCAACTAAGGTCCTTCGTGCCGCAAGTGACGGCTTGTCCCGGTTGCGGAAGGACTACGAGCACTGTCTTTCAGGAACTTGCCAAAGAGATAGAAGAACATATCGAGCGGCAACGCAAGGAATGGATAAAGAGTTACCCTGGAGTAGAGTCGCTCAAAGTGGCGGTCATGGGATGCATAGTTAATGGTCCTGGCGAGTCAAAGTATGCAGATATCGGAATCTCCCTGCCCGGCACCGGTGAGGAACCCCGTGCGCCCGTTTACGTAGACGGCAAGCATCTGAAAACTCTTGAAGGGCCGACGTTGACGACGGACTTCCTCGAGCTGGTAGAGAGATACGTGCAGGATCGATATTCATCGCCTGTCGCGATCGGCAGTTCTTTAGATTGAACGGTTGTTTCGCCAGGGACGGTATGTTTCCAAGGGAATAAACTCTAAGACGTTGAATTCGTCCGCCAGCTCGATTAGCATGAGTGAAGAATGAGCGGCGGATAGTCAGTCGTTGCAGTACCGAGTAAGCGAAGTCTCTGTCATGGATTCTCCCACATCAGGCAACTCCTATAATGAGCGTTTCGAAATTACGAAAAGACAGGCTCGCATGATCGAGCAACTTAAGCGAACTCTTGAGACTACGCAAGGCCGCACAAAGGATATGCTTTCGAGTTTGCCCCTGGGCCTCATAGTGCTCACAGACGATTTGATTGTTCGCGCCGCCAATGATCTGGTTGTCTCTACATTCCTCTATCTGCGTGAGGAACTTGTCACCCAGTCAGTCATAACGATTATTCCTAAATTGCAAGAATTGATCGGTCATCGAGGTGCATGCGTAACCGAAGGTTTGCGAAAGGGCGGAGACAAATTTCCTTGTGAGGTCACCGTTAACGAGGTCGAATCGGAGGATGGTCGAATACTCCACTTTGTCCATGTTCAGGATATCACTGAGCGTGATCGACTGGATAAAATGAAGGCAGACCTTGTGAGAATGGTCAGTCATGATCTGAGGACGCCACTAGCAGCGGTGCGCGCCTTCGTATTGTGCGCAGAGAGAGGTATCTATGGATCAATTTCGAATTCCGGTCTCCAAGCCGCTCAAGATGCTGATAGCTCCATCCAGTATCTTACTTCATTAATCGATGATCTTCTTGATGCCGATCATTTTGAGTCTGGTCAATTGATGCTCTCGCCTGCACGTTGTACTCTGAGTTGGATAGTCGAGACCGCGGTAAACGCGTGCAAAGCCGCGGCCGAGCAGCGATCGGTCGAAATCGATTGCCGAATCGAAGATGGCGAAATGCTTGTCGATCGTCAGAGGTTAGTACAAGCACTGATCAACATTGTCTTCAACGCTATCAAGTTTTCCTCATCTAATACATCAGTTCGAGTGCAGGCCCTAATCGAGCGAGACATTGCTACGATCGCGGTCCATGATTGCGGACCTGGAATTCCGCCCACTCACCACGTAAGAATTTTCGAAAGATATGAACGAATCGCTAGTTCCGGACAAAACGAAAAGGGCTTTGGCCTTGGACTGGCTATCGCCAAGTCTATCGTCGAGATGCATGGAGGGCACATTGAGGTGCAGAGCGAGCTTGGACGAGGCAGCACATTTACTATTTCAGTGCCCGTGGTATCGCCGGAGAATGTTTGAGTTTCAGGCTAATCCGTCTGTTTGCTGGAGAGATCAACAGTGCTGTTTATCGAGCGGAGCAAGAGCCTCCGCCCGACCTGGTAATTTCCCGGGGCGGAAAATGTCCGAAAGTAAATAGCTATTCAAATCAGCATAGAAAAGTTCATTAATCGAGGTATAACCGAAAGATGAAGCACTTAGTCGAAAAATGCTCCATCTGTAATTTACCTGTTGGAGAAGGCAGCTCTATTACGCAGTGGCTGTTTAGGTGCAGCTGCGCGAGGACGATTGGCAGCCAACCGCTGTCTGTCAGACCTAAAATCCTTACGTGTGCGAAGTGTGCGAAACCTGTTCAGCAAGGACGGGTTGGATCCATTACCCAGTATATTTTTCGTCCACAGGTTTGCAGCTGCCAAAAAACAGACTCGATTAGCCCGCTTGCCTATGAGCCGGAAAGCGTGTTGCCACAGGCTGATGAGTTCAAGGATGCGCCAGGGTTGGACTTAGATCGAACCAAGTTCCCGATTGAGCGTTTTAAGCCGATAAAGGAACTTGGGAGAGGAGGAATTGGCATAGTTTACCTCGCTCGAGATTTGTTGCTGCAAAAGACTGTTGCAGTTAAGATCCTTTTGAATATTCTGCCGAAAGAGATTGTTTCATTCCAGAATGAAGCACGTGCGATGTCTCAGATGAGGCACGAAGGTATAGTTGAGATTTTTGATTTTGGATTGACGGACAACGATCAATCACCATATATGGTATTGGAATACGTCGAAGGGCGAAATCTCAAGCAGATGTTTGACGAGCCCTATCCTTTAGGCTTGCCAAAGTTGCTCGAGATCTTTATCAGAGTATGTGAATCCCTTGAATATGCGCATACGAAAGGGATCCTTCATAGAGATCTCAAACCGAATAACATTCTCATTGCAAATGGACCAGAGGAAGTGAGACCCAAGATAGTTGATTTTGGGCTTGCCAGGGTACTGCAGCAATCAGACACGACCACGGACTCAGTGTCAGGAAATCCTCGATATATGAGTCCTGACCCCATCAAATGTAGGAGGTATGATGAAAGGTCAGAGGTGTATGCGATAGGTTGCATGATTT
>CAYTDR010000494.1:0-6237 GCA_964436185.1 uncultured Candidatus Obscuribacterales bacterium
ATCTCGAGTCCAAGAGTCGAAGCCTGCGAATGGCAGCGGGCGGTCAAATGGACTCGTTCGATGAGGCTGAGATCAGGCGCGAGATGGACAAGATTGGTAGCGAACTTTCCTGGCGAGTGAATCGGTAAGCGAAAAGTTTTTGTGTTAGCGATGAAGGTCGTGAACTCAGTTGTTTGCGATGCACAGAAACTCGCATACCGTAATGGATCGTGAGACTGCCCTCGCCCAAGAGAGGGATTGAGCAAGCTGCTGGCGGTCCCAGGTGTGAGCCTCCGCGCAGAAGTCCTTGCTGAAAATCAGTCAGGCTGCTTGGTCTCGTGCATGGCTCTGTTCACGCGTGCTGAATTTATTGGGACGGAAGCGCCAGCTGGTTTTCTATGGCGGCCATGTAGTTAGAGAGTTGGATTGTTCGTCTGGTTACTCGCGACTCTTCTGCGGCGAACGCTACCAGATGGCTCATCAAGGCTGTTTCGACGGAACATAGTCGGTCGGCTGATTGGCCGGTTACCACGTCATCGAGGAAGGCTGAGATCAAACCGCCATCGCCGCCGCCATGTCCGCCCCATCCGGAGTTGGTTATGCTAAGATGTTCTGTCTTACCCGTAATGTGTTGACTCACTTCTATTTCGTGGTTTCCGTCATGAGGAAAGGCACCGCGAATAGTGGCATGACTGCCGTCATAGCGCATTGTCCTTCCCTCTACTGCGGAGAATCCGTGAAGGACCAGGGTGGCGGTGGAACCGTTGGCGAATTCGATGATTACCGATTGATGGTCGACAACATCATTGTCTGTCATGTAGACGCACTTGCCGTATGGACCTTCCTTCAATGCTTTCAGTCGCCCTTCGTAACTTACATCGCTCGTGAGCGCAGCGGCAAAGTACGGATCACGTTCCATGTCCAGATACACTCTTGTAGCGGAAAATGGACACGCAGGCTCCGCAGAGCAACCGTCGGTACATCGTGGTGTCGCCCCTGGTGGTGCGTTTTCTCTCGTAAAATGGCTCAGCGAACCTATGGAAGTCACGGAAATTGGCTTTGTATGACTCATCATCCAGAGCAGGAGATCAATGTCGTGACAGCACTTGGTCAAGATCATAGGACCTGATTCTTTAGCTCGTCCCCAATTGCCGCGCACGAAGCTGTGTGCCATGTGCCAGTAAGTGACGTTCTCCTGGTGTTGGACGCTGACGATGTGTCCAAGCACACCCGATGTGATGAGCTCTTTTAATCGCGAAAAGAACGCCGTATGTCTGAGAACATGACCGATTTGCAACATGCGGTCGTAGCGCTGGCTGGCTTTCACCAGGCTCACGCAGTCTTCCGGCCGGACAGCCATCGGTTTCTCCAAAAGCACATGATAGCCATTTTTCATTGCCTCTATAGACGGTGCTACGTGCAATGTGTCCATGGTGGCGACCACAACCACTTGCGCGGTAATTCCACTCGACAGGGCTTCGTTCCAACTTTCGAAGCGCCGCTCAGCGGGCAGGTCGTGCAATCGCGCGAACCGTTCACGCCTTGCTTTGTCAGGTTCTGCGACAGCCACGAACCGCAGCCGTTCTCGATGGGCAAGCGCGTAAGCACCATAGACGAATGTGCCTCGACTCCCAGCTCCAACCAGAATTGCGTTGATTGCGGTCATGTTGGGGACTCCAAAAGATTGAATTGGATCAGCGGATCCAATTATCTCACCCCACTTGTCACTTCGTTGAGCCTAAGCTGTAAAGTGAAGATTCAGTCTTCTCGTTCGTTTGCCTTCGTCTCAACGGTATCATTGGGAGTCTGGCTCTCACTCAGCGTTTTGCTGCTGGGTTGTTTTGACTGTATCTTTGTTACTGTTTGGGTCGACTCGAAAGCCGGATGATCGAGCGATCTGGGCATGAAGCGCACCCCATTCGGTGCCTCGTTGTTACTTGATTGCAACCGAACTGCCGAGGAGGTGGCCTGTTGTTGTGCAGGTTTGACCGCTGATTGGAACATGTAGGGCTGGAGTATGACCGGTCGGGCGAAATAGGCATGAACATTGTCTGAGCGACGCCACCAGCCGTAGTCGCCTTCCTGAGGATCGTTTGATGCAAGGCTGGATCCGTTTTCTCCAGCGGTCGCAGGAAGCGATGTATTGTCCGTGGCAGTGCAGGTTTGGCAATAAAGGACGTTGGTTGTCATCACAACAGCCAGGCAGAACAAAACCGTACTTGCCCTCTTGCCGAAGCAAGAGCGAGCTAATGCTTTGTATTTCATATTTATTGGTAAATGGTGATGGAAGACGCGAAGAAAGGTACGCATTTAATCCCGAGTCAGTCTGGTTCTTGAAAGTCCCATCTGAGCTCCAAGCCGTCTCGGCTGCATATCATGAAGTAGCAATATCATTACTTCCAGTCGAGGTCTTGTCAAGTGTGGAGATGCACCACAAATAGTGTGCGATTACACAATAGACAAACTTGCAACCAGCAACTAGCCGGTCAGAACTTGATTCAATTTGTGCTTCTCTCCCAGCTTGTCAAAAAGAATCTGGCGAAACTCTTCCTGAACAGTAGACAGTGCCTTCGATGCATCAATGACTTTCCAGCGCTCGGGATACTTCTTCGCCTGTTCGAGATAACCGCTCCGCACGCGCTTGTGAAAGTCCAGAGCCTCTCGTTCTATGCGGTCATGCCCTCCAGGATGCAGACGTCCGAGACCGGCGCTCGAATCGATGTCGAACAGGATTGTCAATTCCGGCATAAGGTTGCCCGTCGAAATTTTGTTGAGCTCATCGATAAGACTGAGATCTAGCATTCGTCCATATCCTTGATAAGCGATTGTCGAATCAATATAGCGATCGCAGAGCACTAACTTTCCGGCTTCCAGTGCCGGTCTAATAATCTCTGCGACATTTTGAGCGCGGTCAGCTTGATACAAAAGAAGCTCGGCAGTCGGCATCACAGGACTGCCTGCATGCAAGAGGATTCGACGTATTTGTTTGCCCAGGGGCGTGCCACCAGGATCTCTCGTAATTACGTAAGCAACGCCGAGCCTGTCCAGCGCTCTTGCGAGCAGCTTGACTTGCGTCGTCTTACCGGCGCCCTCTGGTCCCTCTAGGGTCACGAATGATCCTGAATAGTTCACTTTGTGATTACCTGCACTGCTCTAGTTCAGATGACACTTTTATATGATGGTTTCAGCGTCAGCTACAGTCTAACCTCCTGACAGCAATGCGAACAGCTTGCAAAGCTAATCTGAATCTCTCGACAGCTGTTGCTTTATCATCACCACCGTCTGACAAATCACTCTCTGACCGCGGTATATGAGATCGATGGTGCGTCGGGCGTGCTATCATTTTTAGCTGCCCCTGATCGACTGCTCGGTGTGGCTGATTGAAGAGTTCCGGCGCCAGATGCCAATCTTGGTGATGCGGGACTACCACTGGATTGTCGGGGCGACTGGCGCCAATGACATCGTGCAACCGCGTAACCACGTGTTGTCTGCTCAATCGAATCATGTATGGCGGGAATCAACTTTAATCGGACTAAGCGAGAGGTCAAAGGACATGACACAAACATTGAACAAGCACAAAGTAAACGTCGATAGAAGTTGGAAGCTCTGGATCGACGGTGCTTTCAAGGACGGAGCCTCCGAGAGAACGTTGATCAACCCGGCTGATGGCAAGCCGCTCTGCAAAGTTCAAGAAGCGAGCACAGCTCAGGTCGAAGAAGCGATCAAGGCAGCCAGAAAAGCGTTTGACGAAGGCCCCTGGAGCAAGTGGACAGCAGCAGAACGCGCCACGCTGCTCTTCAAAGTTGCTGACCTGATCGACGCTCATAAAGCGGAGTTCGCCGAATATGAAACTCTCAATGCGGGAAAGCCGCTCAGAGAGGCTGAATTCGATGTCGCTGACTCGGCCAATTGCTTCCGTTATTATGCCGGGCTGGTGACCAAGCCGACGGGTCAAACGGTGGATGTGCCTGCAGCGTCGGTCACTTCAATTGTGCGCGAACCGATCGGTGTTTGCGGTCAAATCATTCCGTGGAACTATCCTCTCTTGATGGCTGCCTGGAAGCTTGCACCGGTACTCGCTGCTGGTAACACAACAGTTCTCAAGCCCTCGGAACTAACACCAATCACAGCTATCAGGCTCGCCGAACTTCTCCAAGAGGCCGGACTTCCTGACGGTGTGGTCAACATTGTTCTGGGCGACGGCAAGGTCGGACAGCCCATTGCTGAAAGTTTGCTTGTCGACAAACTTGCCTTCACCGGTAGTGTCAAGACCGGCAAACTGGTGGCGCAAGCAGCTCTGTCTAACTTGAAGAAAATTACGCTCGAGCTGGGCGGCAAGTCACCGATGGTGGTATTCAAAGATTTCGATTTAGATACGGCAGTCGACTACGCTCTCTTTGCGATTTACTGTCACGCCGGTCAGGTTTGCTCCGCTGGATCGAGAATTCTAGTCGAGCGCGAGGTTCATGACGAGTTCATGACCAAGATGATCGAGCGGGCTAAGAAGATCAAAGTCGGTCCTGGAATGGATCCCGATACTGAAATGGGACCGCTGGTCAGTGAAGGACAACTCAAGCGCGTACTCGAATACATCGAAGTGGGCAAGAAGGAAGGCGCTTCCATAAAGACAGGCGGAGAGAGAGAGTCGGTTAAAGGATACGAAGGCGGCTACTACGTCAGTCCGACGATATTCAGTAAAGCCAGACAAGACATGCGCATCGTACAGGAAGAGATCTTCGGACCCGTCGTGGTTCTGCAAGATTTCGCCGACGAGGCGGAGGCTCTTCGTCTTGCCAATGATACGCAATTCGGACTTGCCGGAGCAGTCTTCACCAACGACATCACCCGCGCTCAGCGGTTCGTGAAGGGAATCCGTGCTGGTATCACATGGGTCAACGGCTATCACTTCACTTATAACGAGTGCCCATGGGGCGGTTATAAACAAAGCGGATGGGGCCGAGAGCTCGGAACCTTCGGTTTGGAAGCCTACACCGAAGTGAAGCAGATCAACATCAATCTCGATCCAGCGCCCGTTGGCTGGTTCAAACGCTAAACCTCCTTTATTGACCTGCAATAAAGAACTCGACAGGGCGGCTACGGTCGCCCTGTTCATTAGGAGTAAGTGCTCTTTCGTGTGATATCACGAGAGTCACTTGCAACACTAGCTACCTCTATATATGCGACCTCGTTATTCGCCCTTTGAGAACCGCAATACTATTGTCATGGGGTTACGTTATTTTTATGAAGAACCTTGTAGCCTGGAAGTCGAGTGTGGCCCGCATGCGAGTGGCTGTGCTCGATCTCTCCTTTAGATCGGTCAAAGGAACATCTTGTCAGCGTGTGGTGTCATGGTTGCGTGGTACACTTTGCTCCTCCTGTCAAGAAGGGCCGCCTTGTATTCTTCGATGAAAAAGACTCACGTTGGTCGCCGGCCAAAAAATAAACTGTTAGCACTATGGCTGGTGGCGTTAATCACGTGGACCGGTTGTGCTCCCGCTTGCTTGGCGGACGAAATTTCGTCGTCTCCAGGAGCGCTTTCTGCAGAAGTAGAGGTCGATGAGGAAGGCGCCAATGCGCCTGCGGAATCGGCGGCAGACCCGATGGGCAATCTGCCCGCTGGGAAAAAACTGACGGTCGATGAGATTCGCATAGAGGGTAATCGTCTCGTTCCTACTGAAGATATAACCGGTGTTCTCTCCACCAAGCGTGGTGACAATTTCAACCGGGACAAAGTGATGGATGACTTGCGAGCCATCAACCAGATGGGTTATTTCGACGATAAGTCGCTCTCCGTGCTGCCCGAGCTCACCTCCAATGGGCGAGTGCTCCTCAAGATCCGAGTACAAGAAAACGCACCAGTAACGCAATTTTCGTTCCAGGGCAATAGTGTTATTCCGTCCGAGGAAATCAGCAAAGTCTTTGCCAACCAGCTTGGAAAGCCACAGAATATCAACCAGATCGCTCAAGCCATCGATCAGGTGGAGCAGATGTATCACGAGAAAGGATTCGTTCTTTCCAGGGTCACTGACGTGAAGGATTATCCTGATGGTTCAGTCAATCTCGATATAAACGAAGGCAGAATCGCGGGCGTCGAGATCCATGGCAATAAGAAGACGAAGGATTTCGTCATCAAGAACGCTATTAAGGTAGCGGACAACGCTGTCTACAACGAGAAAGAGCTGTCGTTGTCCTTGCGAAAACTTTACGGCAACGGCTATTTCCAGGACATCAGACGAAGTCTGGTTCCGTCCAAAGATG
>CAYTDR010000495.1:0-6233 GCA_964436185.1 uncultured Candidatus Obscuribacterales bacterium
GACATAAGCCAACGTCAACAAGAATGGCCGTGGAACCATTTTGAACCGATTGGCAGAACACGCTCTCGCGACGAGTCTGAATAGATAGGGTGGACTCGCAAGATGACCAGGTCTGCTCCGGAACGCAAGATGGCAACCCCTATTCGAGCTGAAGATAACGCTATTCACTGGTTAGAAATGATAGGTTCGAGGAAAGACATTTCAGACTACGAGATCAAGAGCCTGGAGTGGTTGTGAAATTAAACAGAATAGTTCCAATCGCTATCAGCCTGGCATACTTGTGCTCTTCTCCGGCTAGAGCTGACGATGCTAACGCCTCGGGCGACGGCGAATCTCCAACAGCAATTTATGATCAGATATCGAAACTCGTACGTGAATTCTATGAAAAGGCAACGATTTCCTCCACCGACAAAGGAATCCAGTTTAAGCACAAGGTCAGGAAAGAGGTAGGATTCTACTCGAAAAAGACTGAGGAAGTTCCCACGAGTGGTGGTATCGCCGGCGATGTAACTTCATTTGCTGGACTATACAGCGGGAAGGACAAGGAACGTCTGCCATTCGAAGAACATAGCGGATTTCATACGACCCTTGTCATGGCGCCATATTCAATCAAGCGTGACTCCCATCTTCTTGCACGCCTATCGTTTCCTGAAGACATGCCGATCGAATTCAAGCAGCGGTTCAAAGAAATCATTAACGGCTTTGCCAGCAAAGAGCAACCCAAAGCCAAAGCTGAGGTAGAGCCCGTTCAAACCACGGCTAGCAGCGGTGCTGAGAAACAGCAAAAAACTTCTGCTGAACCATCGTCTAATGTCTTAGGTGAAAACGTTCAATTAGGACCACTGCAGTCCGAGCGAAGAGCCCTCCTCTCTTCATTGTTCGGAGCACGGGAGCAGGGCGTTGGGATAGCGGCTTATGCTGCAGAGTTCAATCGAATTGAGGAGTTGGTGAAGAGCGGTCAAGACCAAGCAACGATCGAGAGCAAAGTCAAGTCTCTGGCAGACCTTCTCAAGAAACAGATGGAGATCGCAGGCGTCTCCATTCTCTCTGGCGATGTCTCCGGGTGCAAATTGGTGGTAGCAATCAGTACCGATGATAGTGAGCAGGGTTCAAGTCTTGGTACACACAGTTGGTGGGGTGAGAATGACAACAGCGTGCATGTCAGAGCACAGCTGCTTAAGGGCGTCCGCTACTATCTTCATGTCCGCCTGGATCCTCCATCGAACGACCGAGTGTTCTTAGGTACTTTCAAGTTGAGCGGCACTGCAAAATTTGCTTCCAACAATTCAAACGTTATCGAATCTCGTCCAGGATGGTGGCGCGTCAGCCTCACAGGCTTTGGCAGAGACTACCGAACTCCGGTCATTGCTCCAGGCAAAAGCTCGTATGTGGTTCAGTGTCCGGTGTTAAACAAGATCAATCCTGACCTGATGCCACTAATGGACCCCGAAGGTGGTACCGGTCATGATGGCCATGTATATTTTTCCACCGTCATACAGCCGGAATAACAAACCAAAACCATTAATGGCGAAACCTGGTGATGTTACCAAAAGACGTGCCAAAAGCTGACCCCGTCTCGATCACCATTTCAAGTATTCGGTTGCGCTCGAAAAAACTCCTCCATAAAATGCGAACAGGACCGCATGATCTGCGGTCCTGTATAACTCGTCGCGCTACCGAGGTTAGCTTCTGTAGGCTTTCTCCAGGTCCGCAATATCGAGTTTCACCATTTGCATCATAGCCGCAAAAACCTTTTCGCGTCTTGTTTTATCTTTGTCGGTCATCAACTCTTCCATCGGACCACCGTTTAAGCCAAGCAGCTCTTGCTCGCCAATAGTCAACTTAACAGTCATGACAGAGCCCTTCTCTCTTCCATGAACCTCCTGTCCCGCATCACCATAGTTAGCGCTTGCGCCTTCCTTGACGGTCTCAAACACGGAAGCGTAAAACTTCATCGCATCTTCCGCGTTGCTATCAAACCACAAACATGTAGTGAACTTTTGCAGTGTCTTTTGCATTCATAATCTCCTTAAAGGCGCATGGTGATGCCAAGCAGCTAGTATCAATAAGATAAGGCGAATTCGGTGGAGCAATTATATGGCAAGGTTGAAAGGTGATTCTAAATCGGCGCTACTTTGTTTATTGTTTTCCGCACTTGGTCTGCTAGTGGCATCAAAAGCTTACGCCGCTGCCGAAGTATTGGAGATGACTTCCTATCATGCGGGGGAGGTACCACCCAATGTCGGCAAGGGTAATCCCTGGTTAGGTCTGTTCCAAACCAAAGATGGGCATTACGAGCTCAAGAAAACCAAAGTTCTTCTCACGCTTGTAAGCGATCCGATTGCGGACGATTCACTCGACAAAAAAACAGGGAAGAAAATTTCGATCGATGGAATGGGTGAGCCAATTATTCTTGTTCGTGGTGTATCGAGTCTGAAGGCCGGACGAGTCCCAGCTTGTGGAACGACGAAAGAACATATTGCCGTCGGCGAAACACTAAAAATGAAACTCGGCGCGACTGTTTCCCAGTTGCGCATCACTGGTAAGAAGAAGGACAAAGAGATCTCGACAGATTACAAAATCGTCCTCGAGTGTGGTGGTATCAAACAAGAGCTATACAAACGAGCTGAGCTCGGAGTTGACGGCAGACCGTCCTTATTGTGGTCCGGTGATCTTGATCTCGATGGCAAAATTGATTTGATTATGAACATGACTGATCACTACAACGTTCGAAAGATTACCTTGTTCCTCTCCGGCAAAGCCAAGCCTGGCAAGCTTGTTGAGCAGGTTGCCTTCATCGAGTCTTCAGGCTGTTAATCTAGAACCGAAAGCAATTCTCATTGACGCCGCGCTAAATGTCCAAAAGAGTGATGGCTTAACGCATGTTCGTGCCTTCAGGATCTACAAGAACCAGGAGCCATCAAACCGAAACAACGATGATCGAGAGCCAGCGGTTGTTTGATCAGCGACGCAATCGCAAGCAAACTTCGGTAGTTTGGATATCACGCAAATCTCACACGGGCTTTCATAGGATATTCATGTCGTTCACCTGCAGATGCGAACATTGCAAATGCGCCTATCGAGGCAACGGACGGCAGAGGAGTTCAGTTTGAGTGCTTTCTTCCTTTGATCTCATTCGTTCTTTCATATTACTAACTCTGACATTCACTTCTAATAGAAATGTATTACCCGAGATCTTGTCAGGTTGGTCGTACCACCAACGATGTATTCAATGGCAACAAAATATAGATCATATTGGAGCGACAAGCCGTGTGACATCTCGGTGACATGGCATGGCGAGCCGTTCTTGCGCCGTCCAGCAATCGAAATTGGCGACAGCACCGCTCGCAATATCAAAAGGCAAAAAATTTACACGGAGCTTTTACTTATGAACGTACTCACGCAAAACCGCTTGACGGCTGAGATTCCACATAATTTGCATCCCCTACGCAATAGTCAAGATGATGTTCCTGCGGCGCGAAAGATTTGGATATTCCTAAATATCCGGCTGTAACAGTGTTTTGAGGCGCCATTGCCAAGAATTGGTCAGATATTCCTACTAGGATTTCAGTATTCCGAAAGTCCTCAAAGGCTTCCTCGGACTAGCTTTGGGCGTTGTGATGCCCCTCTCGTGTTGATATTCAAAACTCGAGTGAAAAAGTCACAACTTTGTCATAGTCGATGGCATAGACTCAAGATTACCCGCTCAACATAAACACCCCCGCTGCATTTGAGGCTATTTCGCAATGAATAGTTTGGCTGCTTCGACTACTTTTGTACAAAACGTCAATACCCGCGTAGTTCAGGGCAACTTCTTAAAGCCCGAAACAGTTCTTGAGGCTGTAGCTCGGTCTCAGCCTGTTCAAGATGGCGTAATCGAGATCACAGGACGCGATGTACGTGGTCGCCTCCTGGTCAAAAACAACTCTGTAATCACGGACGCCGTCCTGGACGTATCCGGTGAAACCGGAACCGGCGCGGTTTGCAAGTTGCTTCTGCTTCCCCACGGTACTTTTAGTTTCCGCCAGGCCGCCCCAGCCGATCGCCTGTGGTTTGAACAAGATCTAGGTCTTTCATTCAATGATGTAAGACGCTTTCTTTCCGGACCATCGTCAATCGGATTGGCGTTCCCATCAACACAAACACTCGAGACATCGCAGAAGATTCTTATCGAGCCCGAGGCACCAAGCACTAGCTTCCAATGGGAAAGTACGAGCTTTTATAGATCCTGCCGAAGCAAAACACTAACGCATGCTGGAGTCGAGGCGAACAGCGAAGACTATAGAGATTGCAAAAAACTGATCGATGCTGTTGGAAGAAAACGCTCGCAGACACTCGAAACACTGGTCAAAATCAAACAGACTCAAACTGATCTCGAAGCGTTGAAAAACCCTGGCGAGCTGCCGAAAAGACAGGAAAAACGCGAGCCTTTAAACATAACTCCAATAGTGATCGGGATTGCCGTAGTCATGATGCTTATTGGGTTCGCATCACTTGTCGAGTATGTGGTTCGACAGGCAAACGAGGGAACCACTTTTACTCCGGTAGAGGAAACATCGTCGGTCCCTGCTTCCGCATCAAAAACGGAGAAAACATCTAAAGGAGCAGCTCCGTACGCTTTACCTAGCGGACATACACAGAACAACGCACCTCCTGCGGTGCCAAGCGATGGAGTTGCCGATTCGACAGCCGATCCGAACGCTGTTGATCCAGCTGCTTCCGACACGGCTTCAGACAATATGCCGGCCGAAACGTATGTGCCACCGGTAGCGGTTCACACCCCGAGACCATCTGCAGACCCGGAACTCATTCGCTGCCTCGATTCAGTCAGAAAGGATCCGAGTAGCGCAACTGCCAGAAAGCAACTCGCCCATGCTTACCTCGTCAATCGCGACGTCGCAAACTCAATCGAGCAGTTCCACGCGATGATGCGACTGCGCCAGGTGCAGGCTTCAGAGATTACTGGCTATGCCGACAGTCTGTATGTGTTCGGTGGAAAAGATGCAGCAATGAGGTTCCTCGGTGACATTCTCAGACGCGATCCATCGCAGAGCACCATTCGTGCGAAGATGGCTGACCTTCGATAATAGGCCCGGTTAGTTTCGCAAGATCGTCCATAGCAAATCAAACTCGAATGCGACCTCCCCAAAGCAGGAGGTCGTTTCGTTCCATACCCAAAGAAGCCACCAAAGCGAAAATCGGACGCTCAAGGCTTGGCAAAGTCATCGCCTATATTGAATAATTTAACATTCGTCCCTGTTTTTCATCATGCAGGACTTCAGATTCTTCCGGTGGTGCTTTTCCCTTTGATGGGCGTTTTCGTTGTAGCCATCATGCGTGTATTTGCTCGGATGGATGAAAAATGCTCGAAGAATTTGTTCGCAGCCGAGTCGAGACGGCGATGCCGTTAGAGTCCAATCAGTCTGGTCGACGTGTTTCTAGAAAAGCGCCCTTGGAGCATTGGACCACTTGGACTAATCTATTGAAAACTCGCCCCAAAAATATGGTTGATCTGCAATAATCTGACGAAACATATTATTGCTAAAACAGCCCCAACAAAATGCCAAAACTACATTTATCAAAACGCGCCCGAATGTTTCACCTTCGAATCTTCTTCGCTTGTGTTGCATTTTGCTTTTCAACAGTCAGCCTATGTGCCGCTGAGCCGAAGAGCACAGTCGAAACAAAGAACTCCAAGATCGTCACTATCACTCATCAAGAAACAGGAATGAGCTTTCGTTTTCCAAAAGACAACTTCCGGCGAGATCGAGAAACTGGCTGCACGTGGGTTGCGGAGTTAGACGAGAGCCACTACAACGTTGAGTTTGCGAGATTGCCTAAAGTATTGAACGATGCTGAACAGCTGCAGTGGCTGAAGAAAACGGGCGATCAATCGAAAGACAAGCGAGAAGATAAAACGATAAAGATGGGTTCTCTGCACGCGCGAGAGTACTTATTTGTCAACGAACTAGGTACGACTAAAATTCGATTGGTGGTCTCGCCGAAATGGACTTTCACCTTCATGTTGCATTGCGACAAAGACGGTCCTCAAAAGACGCAAGCTCGTAAAGACTTTTTCAATAGCATTCAACAGCGCTCATCGAAATAGGCGCAATTGAACAGTTGCGGGGCGTTCGAGAGATTAGTAGCAGTCGCCCGGTCTCTCTGCCGCTGCATCGGTCACAGCAAAGATGGACGAAGACTGAGCTGATTGCATGATTCAAGCGCGAAAC
>CAYTDR010000496.1:0-6232 GCA_964436185.1 uncultured Candidatus Obscuribacterales bacterium
TGAAAAGGGGGTTTCTGGTTGAACGGTTGGCATTGCCGCTGACGGTTGCGCATCCTTAAGTCTGGGCTTTCGATGCCTGGGCGGGGCGACAAAGTGGGTTGTGCCAGACAGCTTACGTTGGTTCTGCAGTCTATCGCTGCTTTGGCGG
The DNA here is from genome assembly GCA_964436185.1 of uncultured Candidatus Obscuribacterales bacterium. Taxonomy (GTDB): domain Bacteria; phylum Cyanobacteriota; class Vampirovibrionia; order Obscuribacterales; family Obscuribacteraceae; genus CAYTDR01. Next base: position 149 of record CAYTDR010000496.1, read on the forward strand.
GTGATGGATGGAGTAGCCCGATGACTGACGATGCCGCGGGTGCAGTGCAAACGAAAATGTTTTGTCTTATAAAATTCGGCGTAGGATCGATAGAACTACTATTCATGCCGTTTTTCGAGTAATCGTACGCACTTTTGCTAACATGTAATCGCGAATTCACAAACGCATTGTCTGCTCATATGATGATTGTATTCCGAGAGCCAATCTAACTGACCAGGAGAATGCGATGTTCGCTAAACCCTCACAAGGCAATCAAACTGTTGAAAGGAACGAGCAAAATCCAGTCACAGCAGATGCCACGGTTCAGCTTGGTTGGCTATTGGTTATGGGCGGGCTCATATCCGCTGATGTGCTGGAGCCGGCACTCCAGGCATCGAGAGGAATGGAAGTGCGACTCGGTGAAATTCTAGTCGAGACTGGCAAATTGGCTGAACATGATGTCGACAATGCACTTGCTGCCCAGCGATTGGTAATGAAGGGTTTGCTAGACCCGCGTCTGGCCTCTAAGGCTTTAGGACTGACTTTCCGTTCACGGCTGGCGTTCGATGATGCAGTCGCGCGGGCTAGCTGGATCTTCAAAGGTGATTGTGTCGACTTCTCGATGGCTACTTAAAAGACACACACACACAACAAGTTTTTTCCTGAGACGACAAACGACGACAACACAACGACGACCTGGAGAGCCAAAGCACGAAACAGACATTTTAAGTTACGCGACGACTGAGAGAGTGGCACCTTCCCAACGGTGCCATTATCTCTTTTTGGCTATTTTGCATCTAACCCGCCGTGACGATTAGCCCGAAATTCTCGAACTTATCGAGTTCTCGTTTGGAGCCGCCCTTGCTCATCGACTTGAGGAGATACTTGCGAGTCACTGCCAGTATGAGCACACTATTGGTGGTGCCTGTATTGCCGGTGGTGTCTCCATCTTTTGCCTTCAATGCCGTGAGCAGCTTTGCCAGTGAGTCGGCTTCAATCTTGCTTCGCTCCACAGGACCGGCATGTTTGGCTGCAAATGAATTGAAAAGCCCTTCGAATTTCGTTGCTTCGACTTCGTTCGATGTCACCTGGTATAGTGTCACGCGAGCGCTCGGCCTTTTTGAGAGCATCAATGAGCCGATCTCGAGAGCTCGATTCTGATCGAGAAATGGTGCAATCGGAATGACGAAATTGCACTCCTCATCGAGATTGGGCAAACTCTTGACCAGTACGGTCTGGCAGTTGGTCGCCTTTAGTATCGATTTGAGAGATTCGTTGCTGTCTTTTTCGTTCGACCAGCCCATCAACATCATGTCGATTTCTCGATCGAGAGTGGTTTCTGTAATTGCGATGCCAGGCTCGTGAGCGACTCGAATTGTCGCGTGAACCGGAATCTTTTTCGATTTGCCGACACTCTCGGCTCGAGCGGCGATTGTTCTGCCTGCTTCTTGAGAAACATCTGCTGTGGTTGGATCTTCCTCCGACGGCACCGTTATGACGTGCAAGCACTCGAGTTCATAACCTTTCGCTTGTGCCATCTCGGCGGCAAAATCTAACAAGTCCACTTCTTTTTCGAGGTTGTCTACTGGTACGAGCAGTCTGCCGATTCCGGAAGCGCTGGAGCGGGTTTGATAGATCAGATAAGAGTTGCTGCTCGAGGTGGTGCGCGTGCCCATTGCTCGAGTCTCTTCCCTGAGGATGTTGGTTCTGGTGATCAGTCCAACCAGCTTATCTCTATCCAACACGGGTAGTCGGCTGATTTTGTGCAGATCCATCAAATGAAGAATGCCTGCTAGTGACTCGTCGGGGCGAACGAAGACAGGCTTGGCCGACATCACCTTGGAGAGCGGTACGTCGGGTGCGGTCAGCTGTTTTTCGGCGTTAAGAATGTCGGACCGCGTCACCATGCCCACGAGGTGCCCGAGCTGGTCTACCACTGGATAACCACCGTGTGAATGCTCGTCGAAGAAGAGCTTCGAGTCCTTGAATGTGGTATCAATCGAAAGTGTCTCGACTTTCTCCGTCATCAGTTTGCGTGCGGTCAGTCCGTACAACATGTCAGTCTGATGCTGCTCTTCCAGATTGATTCCGCTGAAGCGAAGCAACCTATCATAGAGCGAACCGGGATCCAGGCGCTCTGCCACTAAATACGATATTACGCATGAGATCATCAATGGTAATACCACATTGAAGTCTGTTGTTATTTCGAAAATGATTACGACTGACGTTATTGGCACCCTTGCAACACTGCAAAACAGCGCGCCCATGCCGACTGTAGCCATGGTGCCGATGTCACCGCTATGCACGAGATTCTGTTCGATGATCCCGACGAAGTGTCCCAAACAGCACCCCAAAGTAAGACTCGGTGCGAACAAACCGCCCGGTGCGCCGCTGCTGTAGCCGATAACAGTGAGGAGAAATTGAGCGGCAAGCGCGAGGAGAACCGTTTCGGAATCAACTCTTCCCTGGATGAGCATCTCTCGCAGTCCGGCATAATTTCGAAAAACATCCGGCAGATTCATGATGATAACGCCGGTCATCAATCCAGCTAACGAGCATGTCGCGATAACCGGAAGCTTGAGCACATCACGATTGAATGTCATCAGACCAATGATTGATTTGTTGAAAAGGGCTCCCAGACACCCTGAAAGTATTCCCAACAAGACGACGAAGGGAATGTCTATAGGACCGAAAGTTGCTTTCGGAAAAAGCTCGTCGAAATGAATATCCAGGCTGTGGACTCCCACTAATCGCGCGGTTACAGCCGCCACGAAACATGCCACTATCGTAGTTCCTGCTGAAAGTCCGGACATGTTTCCGAGCAGTTCTTCAAGAACGAAGAGCGCACCAGCCAGAGGTGCGTTGAAAGCGGCAGCCAAACCGGCTCCAGCTCCTGCTGCGATCAACTGGGTGCGATGGGTTGGTGATGTGCGCATCAATTTGCTGAACCAGCAGGAAAGTGATGCTGCTACATGTACGGTCGGACCCTCGCGGCCAAGCGCCAATCCTGTGCCTAGCGACGCAATGCACCCGAACAGTTTCACGAACACAGTGCGTAGATCAAGCGGCGTGGAAACACCTCTCAAGGCGGCCTTGGTCAGCGGAATTCCTGATCCAGCCGCATGGGGAGCCATGTACTGAATCAATGCACCAGAGATCAATCCTCCCAAAAGACCAAATATGGGTAGCCAATAGACCCAAATTTGGGCCAGGTCGACTCGCCATGCGCCCACCATTGACACTCCATGCTTGAGCACCACTGCGCCTAGTGCGGCAATGAGACCTATTCCGCATGCTTCCACAACGGCTATGTTGACAGTCGGCTGGCCGGCCTTGGACTTATTTTTTGTGCCGTTTTTGATCATTGATACAACATTGAATTGAACCTTCCGGCGGATTGGGTCGTCTGCCGTGGGAAGTATTCTATCCTAATGTTGCCGATCTTTAGTGCTAACTGCCAAGCTCAGCTTGAAGCAAGTCGGAGACGAAGTCCTCAACTTTTCTCTCCTTTTTTTTCTTGAATTCTTTCACAATTTCGCAGTGTGGATGCAGTTTTCTAAAGCGTTCGATTGCTGTTTCCGATACGTTGTCGCAGCCCGATACGCTCATAGATCCCAGGCGAGGCAACGTTGCCAGTTGTTCTACCGATTTGTCCGTCAGGGCCGGATTATGAGTCAGGCGAAGCTTGATGATGGCTTTGTTCTTACAGAGCATCTCTACATGCTTATCATTGACCCCCAAACCTTGCAGTTCGATACGCACGAGATCGGGGCAGGAGCTGATCACTGGAATCAGCTCGGCTGTCAGTCGTTTTGAGTAGCCAATATTTAGCGCAGTTAGTCTCTTGCAATTCTTGAGGATGTGGATAATGCCCTTATTGGTAATCTTCGGACAACTGCCCAATCTGAGAGTATCAAGGTTCTTCAGGCTGGCGAGTTCCATGATCCCCTTATCGGAAAGGTCAGTCATGTTGAGTGAGACCTTTCTTAGAGTTCTGATTTTGCAAATGTCCTTCATGCCGGCGTCGGTGACGGAGCTGAAGTTGAGATTGATGGAGTGGATTGGCCAATCAGACAGTGCACCAACTCCATGCCCCTTAACTTTTGAGTTGTCCAGATAAAGGTCGAGAGGCTCACGACCCTTGAGCATCATTACCGCATCGTCATCTATCGGACTGCCGAAAAGCGGGTCTGCGTCGACAGCTTTCTGCTTCCAACAACGACCGGTGTCCCCAGCATGCTGTTCGAATCGAAGTTTGCTAGGACGTTGCTTTGGCTCGCTTTTCGCTAATGCCACCGTATGTGATGCGGTATCTCCACTTTTCAGGAAAGGAAGAACGTGATCAGCGCCTGGAATAAGGCAAAAAAGCGGAGTCGCTAACATGACAACAGATGCCGTGATGGTGGCTGGAACCCTCCACGTTTTTGAGTTATTGCATGGTGCAATGAGCGGAGTTTCCACCTGTTTCTCCGGTTGGATCATCAGGACCGCTATCTCACGCTCTAGCTCCTTCTGCAGATCCGCCATGGACCGATAGCGATCCTCTGGACGTTTGGCGAGGCAGGTAGTAACAATTCGTGAGAGCTCAGGCGATGTGCGTCCGTTCGAGCGGTTCACCAGGGATGGTATCGCATTCTTACAGTGCATCGTCATGGTACTGATAGCGTTATCAGTGATGTACGGCGGTTCGCCGGACAAAGCTTCGAACATGACACAACCAAGAGAATAGATGTCGCTTTGTCGCCCGACGTCAGCTCCTTGAATCTGCTCCGGCGACATATAGGGCGGACTTCCCTCAATTTCATTGCTGCCAAGCGGATTCGACTGCTCAGAAACTCTTGCGATTCCGAAGTCGAGAATCTTTACTTTCAACCCGTGGTCAGTCGAGTCCACTAAGATGTTGCTCGGCTTCAAGTCTCGATGTGTCACGCCTTGCTTGTGAGCATGCTCCATTGCCTCGCATATTTGAACGAAAAGCTTGAGTGCTTCGCGCGTGGAGCCCGCATTGCATATCTCATTTAGCGGACAACCATCGGTATAGTCCAACACTAGATACGGAATACCTTCGGGACTGGTACCGAAGTTGAGGACTGTGACGAGTCCTCGATGTTTGAGCTTACACAGAACTTTTGCTTCTTGCTGAAAGCGCACAACTTGCTCTTGTGAGATGCTCCGGCTATGCAACACCTTGATTGCCACCACTTTGAGCAAGCTTTTGTCTTGCGCTTTATAGACAAGGGCATGACCGCCTTCGCCGATGAGCGCGAAATCAGAGTACCTGTCGGTAAGATGTTCTAACCCCGCAGGAATGATCGCAGAAATAGTCGAGCTAGTATTGCTACTCGCCACAGATTGGACTCCATATGCCAGGATCTCTTATATTCCCAAGAAGTAACTGAGCCTGATGCGCCCAAACTTAAAATTGCAGGGAGACCAGGCTTCCAATACTTGTCACCCAAAATTCAAAGGCGGGAACTGTTCGCTATGTCGACGGTCAACGATAGATTTAAGTAGAAAAGATAAAACTTTCGGATGTGGCGTTATGAAAAAAGCATCGACTGAATGCACCTGTGCTAAGGGCAGCCATTCGCAGGCTGCCCTTAGCAATTAGTTGTTTTCCATCGCGGGGAGGAATTGGACGAGTGTCCGATTACCGTCGTGCATTGTCCGATGCAGGTTGAACCGTCTGTCTCTGAGGGAAGGTCACATTGGGGAACCAGGCTCGCAACTGCGCATCCGAATAGTTCGAAGCCTGCAGTCTTTGGATTACGCTGGGATCCCTCGCGAGATCCGGATGAAGCCGGAAACCTTCATTGACATCAGCTGCTCCTCGTTCCGGATGTGCTGTGTCAAGCCTCATTTTTAGCATTCCGCGGGAGATCCACAAATAGCCGTCAGCCTTTGCGACTTGTCCCACTTCCTGCCACCTGTCGAGAACAGGACCGATTTGTTGTCTAACCTGGTCATCTGTCATGTCGCCTCTATTTCTGGCTTCGACGGATGGTGCGGCAAGACCCCTGAGAATGCCCATCGCTTCGGTGAGATCATTCCTGTTTACCCGACCGGCATTTCTGATTGCTGCATCAAATGCGGTATCAACTTGCT
>CAYTDR010000497.1:0-6225 GCA_964436185.1 uncultured Candidatus Obscuribacterales bacterium
CGCCTGGTATGCAGCTTTCAATCCTGGTCGTGTCTACCTGTAAACGCTCTAGTACTTTCGATGCCAAACCGGCATCTTCTTGCAGCAGAGCCAGGAGAATATGTTCCGGCTCTATCTGAGCGCTTGCTCTGTCCTTTGCATGCTGAGCCGAGAGACTCAAAACTGATTTCGTCCTGGGAGTGAATTCAAGATTATCAATCTTGTTCGGTTCTGACTCAGGATAAATCGTGCCTATGAGACCTCTCACGCGCTCTGTATTGACTCCAAAATGCTCTAGCAAGAGATGAGCAAGACTTCGCCTCTCTTCGAGCAATCCAACCAGGATGTGCTCAGTCCCCACTGCCTTGCGTCCAGTGTCGCGTGCTTCTTTCCTTGCGAGCTCGAGAACTTTTTCTGCCGTTTGGCTCAGATTCGCTGGTGTCTCCACATTCCCCTTCTTTATGTAAACAAGAGATCTCCTGATTACATTAAATCGTGTATTCGTGAATCGCGCGAGTGTTTTTTGATTTTCTGTCTTCGGAAATGCCGAATAAGACCGGCATTTTAACTTGACCTCGACTATATATGGCGAATAATTGATGGATTCCGTTCGGTTCCCAAGACCACTGAACGGAATAAATTGTCGATCAAACCGATCTCACCGATCGGGGAGGAAAAATGGAAAGAAACAATGTAGACAACACGAAAGAGAGCCAACCTGTCTTGAACAGACAGTTTCCGCCTCTTTTGGCTGCATTTGCAAACTCTGGAAGACGGGCAACTGATACGAAGCCTGTAATATCTGCCAGTGATTCAGAAGTCTGGTACGAAGGTGCCGACTAGCGTTTATCGCTGTTTCTAACACCACTTTTAGTGCTGCTGAATTCTAACCGAGAATCTGTCAATATCCTTAGTTGCTGGATGTAGAGGGTTCTTACAGCTTGGCGTGAGCAAACGTTTTTGCTGAAAGACCTCGATGAGTGCACTAAGAATGTTGATATCACTTTCGGTGCCGGCTCGACAGTTACCATTGCCAGTGGTGCCACTGCTTACTAACTGTTGCAACCCGTCGACTGGCTCAGAATGAGGCTAGGCGTCGTTGTCTTGTTGGAACTTCAAGTCAATGTTAGCGAGTTCGCTCTTGTCGAACTCGCCTGCAACGTAAGGGTTGAACACTTGGCGGTGAGCCGGCTGCGTGCACTGAGTCGGATGAACAGTAGTTTGAGTAGACTCTACTGCCCATTCAACTTCCAAGCGCTCTCCAGTAGAGAGCGCTTGCGCCAACATCATATCCACATCGATCTGATTGTTTCCGTCCGGGTCTTGCTTAACCATGTCCCTGGTAATTGGAACGGCTACGTAGGCATCCTCGAGAATGATTCTACGAAGATGAACTTGGACAGATAGTTCAGTCAATGTCTAAAACCGAATTTTAGTTGGTCCGCGCGGTCTGTGCAGTCTGTGCTGTGAGATCTTCTTTCGTCACCATGAAGTCTTCTTTGTTGGCGACGATATCTGATTCCGCAGCCACATAGCTGGCTTCATGGATCTTCTTCACCAGACCCAGTGCTTGAAGAACTTTGAGCAATGTCCACGAGGCATCGAATTCGAAGAATCTCAGTCCGAAACGAGCCGAGCCGGGATTGGCATGGTGATTGTTATGCCAGGACTCTCCAACTGTTAGTAGAGAGAGCCACCAGGCGTTGACGCTGTCGTCTTCGGTTTTATAATTGCGATAACCTGCTTTGTCGAGGTGGCAGAGCATGTTGATCAATAGAGGCATCTGGTGCGCTGTAATGCCGGCAAGAAAACTAGCCAACATCACCATCGGTCCGAAGAAGACACACACAAGTGCTCTGAATGCCAGGTTGATGTAGAGACAAAGTTTGGAGGCTTTGCGAAGATCACCGCCTTGCTCGAGGTAGGCGTAGAGCGGATCGTTGATCATATCCACGCATTGCTTGTTCGGATCGAGATGCGGCGGATAGTTCCGTTTGTTGAGCCAACCGTTGTAGGCGTAGCGTAGTCCTTTTCGCGGTGTATGCGGATCGAGGTCAGTGTCTGCGTATCGGTGATGCGCTCTGTGCATGGTTGCCCACCAGATTGGCGAACCTTCGAGGCAGAGGTAACCTCCGATTACAAAGAAATATTCAACCGGTCTCAGGCAATACACGGATCGATGGGTCAACAGGCGGTGATACCCAATCGATGTGCCGAACGTATGCCAGAAAAAAAGAATTACAAAAGCGATTGCGAACTCTGTCATATTCCGACCTTTAGACGATAAGCCTTGCTTCACATGCCTTTTGGGCATTCCGAGGGAACAACGGTTGTTTCGCTCTTATGCTTTCACAACCCGTTTCTTTTTGATCTGCCGCCGGACGTTTTCCCAATGCCGGAGCTTAAGAACTGCTTCCTATGCTTACTCAGCAGACTCGCACATAGCATACCCACAATAAGAAGGAAAAACAACTCGACCTTAAGGCTGGTTCTTTTCTCACTAATGTCGTAAGCTGTCATGTGTTTAATTGCTGTTAAAGAGAGAGGGGACAAACATGCGATGCCGCTCACTGTTAGGCACCCTGGCGACGATTATGCTCCTCACTTCCTGCGGAGGAGGATCTGACTGGGAAACAGTTTCCGTCGAGGGAACCAACACCAAGTTCGAGCTCCCGGGACCGATCAAGGAAACGGAAGATGAGAAAGGCATGGACTATCAGGCCAAACGCGACAAAGTCCTCTGCAAAATAGGCGTTCGGCCCAGGGATAACGCCGATCAGGATCGTGCTCGCGGATATACCGACGAATACGTGGTACAAGCGTATGCCAACGGAATGCTCGACAAAGTAACGCAAAGTCTTGCAATAAGCCGACTCAAACCGGACATAGCGTTCAATGGAGCGATTGAAGGAAAGGGGTCTGTCGGGCTGCAGTACACGGTGAAAGTGGGAAACAGAACCGTTGTTAACAGGTTTTATGTAACCGACGCAAATTTTTATTACGTAGAAGTGAGCATGGATGACCCTGAAGATCCGGATGCTCAGCGTGTCTTAGATTCCATTCAAATCTGATCGAATTCATCATCTGCAATCCATAAATTAGTTTTTCGAATTGCAGTACATGGTCTGTAATGGGGAGTCCAGCCTGCTTCTGCTATCGGACCCTTGATGGCTCGCGCCTGCTCTCAGGCCTCATCTTTTCTCGTAGAACGGAAAGCCGCATTGTGAGCGCCTGAAGCACCGTCACAAATAGTTGCATCTAGCTCATCGGCTAGATTTCTCTCGATATCAGGTGCGACCATTCCGCTGAAACCATGATGACGTCTTTGTTGTCGTTCCATGCATCGTCCTCGAGGATGATGATATTGAACCTGTATGTTTTCTAACGAGGACAACTCCTGTAACATGGTCTTCATCTTTCGACACGTGCGATCTGTCCGGCAAGAATGAGTCGGCGTTCGAAAGTGAGTCCCTGAGCTAGTCATCTCGAACGAAAATGAAGAAAACTCAATCAACAAGCACAAAATCGAAATCCGGTGGAAAGTCTGCGAAGCAAAAATCAGCCGCTGCAGGAAGTGATACTGCAAAACCAATTGAGAACTCCGGCTACTGGCTATTCAAGTCGGAGCCCGATGTCTTCTCCATTGATGACTTGAAGGCTAACAAGACAACTTTCTGGGAAGGAGTACGCAACTATCAAGCACGTAATTTATTGCGAGACACGATAAAGAAAGGCGATCTGGTGCTCTACTATCACAGCAATGCAGAACCGTCGGGAGTGGCAGGCATCGCCAAAGTCTGTCGAACCGGTTATCCGGACCACACTGCATTCGATCCCAAAACGCATTACTACGACGAGAAGAGCGACCCAAATAACCCGACCTGGTACATGGTCGACGTCGAGTTCGTCGAAAAATTTGATGAACTGATTCCGCTCGGTAAGCTCAAAGAAACTCCCGGGCTGGAAGACATGATGGTCACCAAGCGTGGTGCCAGGCTATCGGTGCAACCAGTATCCGAAAAAGAATGGAAGATCATTCTCAAACTGGCAGGTAAGAAAATTTAGTTTTCAATTTATTGAGATTATTGGAAGCTCAGGACATGTTGCTCTAACCCTGTTAAAGTCGAGAAAGATAGCTCTTAACAACCGGCGGCGCGCGATATCTATCCGCCCGGTTTCAGAAGATCGTGGCCGGCGGACGTCGGTGTGGATATACAATCGAGGCGACTGAGAACTGATGAAGGCAGCAACGCGAGTGGGCAAAAAGAATCAACATTTCGGCGGGAACCAACAACCTGGGCGACGAGCTCAACTGCGAAAAGTTAAAACCAAGGGGGAAACACCTTCCTCCACTGAGCTGCCGGTCAGCACTGCTGAGAGTAATGCGAAGGGTGACAATATCGCCACCCTGATCTTCGTCGGACTGCTCTTTCTCGCCGGCGCTATCGTCGCTGGTGGTGGTTTCTGGAGCGTCACCACGTTCATGACTGCGATCACGACACCGGTCGACTGGGTCAAAATCATCCTTGCCACTGTGACGCTGTTTGCGTCGCTTATTTTCGCCAGGGCACTCATCTGGCTGAGCTTGTTCGGCAGCATGTCGGTCGCCATGCGCATGGGTGCATGGAAGTCTCTCGAGAGCCACGGACGAAAGGCGCTCAAGTTGCCCAGTTTCTTGTCACGGGGAACCGCCTGGGCATCGCTTTTTCTTGTACAAAGCCTTTTTCAGCGAGGACAGTATGACGAAGCCGCTGATATAGCTGAAGCAGAATGGATTCGTTGTGGCGCTGATGAGAAACAGGCCCAGAGCATGGGACCGATGGCGACAATCATCGGCATGGCGAGACACGCGCAAGGTGACATGAAAGGGTCACTTCAGTGGAACGACAGAGGTATTGAATCTCTCAACAAGCTAATCGAGTTCATGAACAAGCCGAATAAAAGCTTCATCGAACGTGCAGCCGCAACACAAGCAGGTGACTGGCTGGGCCAGGTGAAAGGACAGCTTGCCGCCACGCACTTCACCAACGCCACCATCTATCGCAACAAGAACGATCATCGAAGAGCGAAAGAAAACTACAAAAAGGCTCTCGAGTATGCCAACCAGTGTCCTGATTTTCCGCAGAAGGACTATTTGCTGCAAGTTTGTAAGGATGAGATGCAGCGCCTGAAGCATCACTAAGCCTAATCCTCGGAGTCCCTATTACGCACGCTCGCATAGGGTGTCCGGAGAATATATGAAACTATTGTTTGTCGTTCGACAATTTAAGCTCAATGAGATGGAATGGGCAGCTGAGTTTGAAGTTGAAGACGAACCCACGTGCTCGTGGTTAAAGCTTCACAGTATGGACGCTGACGGTTATTCCCTGCACGCGTTGGTCGACAGTATCGCCCGTTCGAAACTGGCGAATGAATATTCTCAGCTCAAATTCAATCCTGCTTCCGACAGGCTTATCGTTTATGCAATGAGCACGCAGATAATAGAGGCGCTCGTCGAAGTTTTTAACGACACCACAAATAGTATCAAGGCGATGGTGCGCGCGCTGGCGGAATCTAACCCTGAGCTAGTTCATGGTGGCAGGTTAGAATAACTATGACGACAGCCAGCAATTCTCCTACCGATCTACCTGATGATCAGCCGCCCGGCGAACTTCCTTCTGACGAACATCCGTCTGGTGCCCCTGTATCTGGTGAACCTCTATCTGGTGCGCCGCTGCCTGATATCAATCCGCCGGATGAACATGTCAGCATTCGGGTTCTCCTTCCGGTGTTCTTGTTGATGATGTTTATGGGGCTGCACGCCGGCTTCAGCGGTCCTTTGCTGCCCTCAGTCGCTAAGGATCAATCAATCTCTCTTGTAGAGGTCAGTAAGTTGATTAGTGTCAACTTCGCTGGCTGTATCATCGCGCTCTTGTCCGGACGAGTTCTCATGAATAGATTGGGGGGATGGCTGTGTCTACGCCTCTCTGCCATTCTCGTTGCATCAGGAATGATGGTGATAGCCACGGCATCCGGTTTGTTCTGGATCTGTTTTGGTGCGCTCTTGATTGGTCTCGGGGGTGGTATCAATTCTTTTGCCGGCACCGTAGTCGTGCTCGCCATGGCGAAAGGCAGTGCTTCTGCCGTATTGAATCGCCTGCATCTCTTCTTCGGTTTGGGAGCATTTATTGGACCGGCGCTTGCCTGGTTGGCAATGATGAGTCCCTGGGGCTATAGATCTGTTTTTCTAGTTAGCGCAGTTCTTGT
>CAYTDR010000498.1:0-6209 GCA_964436185.1 uncultured Candidatus Obscuribacterales bacterium
CGACTTGCGAGTCGGACAGATCGCTTCTTGCCCAATCGCTCATCTGATCACTCTTATCGAGCTCGAAGCCAAGCAGTTCGCTGACCAAATGCTTGAGACTGTGCCGATCTGTATAGGTTCTGATCAATTTGGAGGCGATTTTTGTGCACCAGATTGGATTGATATCGATATCCAGATAATATTTCAAGACTGCCACGTCGAATCTGGCGAAGTGGAAAAGTTTGGTTACCGAGGGGGCTTCGAAGAGCGTCTTCAAATTCGACTCGCCGGCGTACGGCAATTTACTGCGGTCCGGGTAATGAACGAAAGAGACGACACCTTCGTCGTCGCAAATTTGCACGAGACAGAGACGGTCACGCGGAACCATCAGTCCTCTCGTCTCCGTATCGACCGAGACGCAGTCCTTTTTCAAGTAGTGCTCAAGCCGCTCCTTGGGCAGATCAAACTCGAAAACGTCCGGCTTCTTGCGATCAACTGATACCTCTAACGCCACGTTCGCAACCTCTCACGACACTGGTACAAGGTTTGCGCCTTTTCCAGGCGAACCTCACTCGACCTAACATTATAAGCTCGCGCAAGCCGGATCTTTGCCTGTTTTGCCCCATGTGAAGCGGCATTTCATCGGACGCCAATACCACAAAGGCTGGCTGAACATTAATTCATACTCTTCTTTGCATTGTTCGGCAGACGAAACCAAAAGGTGCTCCCCGCTCCGTGCTCACTGGTGACACCAATTGTGCCACCATGCCCTTCCACCAGAGATTTGCAGATTGCCAGACCCAGACCGGATCCTTGCTTCAGTTGTTGTGTCTTGAGCTGCGCGAATCTTTGGAATACCAGCTCATGCATATCTGCCGGAATGCCCGGTCCCTGGTCCTTTACTCTTACTTCGACCACTTCGGCAAGCTCTTCCACCGTTACTTCGACAACGCCGTTGTCCGGAGAGAACTTCACTGCATTGCCGAGCAGATTTACCAGCACCTGAGTCAACTGATCTCTGTCAGCGACTATTGTCAATTCATCGGCCTCGTCTGCCATCGTTTCGATGCGAATGCCCCGCGATTCAGCACTCGACTGGAGTGAGCTAATCGAATCATAAATAATGTCATTGAGCTCGAGAGCGACCAGGTCCGGCTTGTCGAACCCATGTTCGAGCTTGTCCAGCTCGAGCAGCTGGTTGATCATTCGAATGAGGCGAGAGACCTCATTGTAGCCCTGGTCGGCAAGAGACTCCAGCTTTTCAGGCGACCACTGTTTGTAGAATCCGAAGCTGATCGATTGAAGGAAGAGGTTGAGATTGGTCAATGGCGACCTGAGATCGTGGCTAATCATTTCGACGAACTCTTTTTTCAGCGTCTCCAGAGCCACACGTTCTGAAATGTCGAAGATGCTGAGCAGAAGCTTCTTTTGCACAGCATCGATGTATTCGCCTGAGACCTCGACAGGAAAAGGATCTCCATCTTTCCTCAGACCAAAACACTTCTTGATGCGACCTGGATGCTCATTGAAAAACGCAACCAATGCAGCTTCTTCGGTGCCCTCATCGTTGAGGAAGTCGGACAGTCTCAGTCGTTCCATAAGTTCCGTAGAACGGCCAAACATCTTCTCTGCCGTCGGGTTGACTGCTTCGATAAACGATTCCGAACTCACTACCAGCAGTGCCACAGGAAGCTTGTTGAAAAGTACTCTGATTCGTTCCTTGGCATCGGAAAGCTGAGCCATAACACCGGCAGACATTACTTTCCGGGCAGTAATTGTCATCTCGTGGTCATCTATCAGCTCTCCCAGGCAGTTATACTCAGGAGTCGAGGCATGCTCGAGCTTGAGCCGCAGCGAACAGGTCGAGCTGCCGGCGCCATCTTTGATGGCAGAGAGAAACGATATGGCTTTGGACGAATCACTCTCAGCAACCAGGCTGATGAAGTTGTATCCTTTCAAATACGAGTAGTCATGCTGATCTTCAGAGTCGACTGTAGTCGAGACTATTTTTCCCCGCATGTTCAGATGAAAAATCATTCGTATTCCGGTTAAAAGTGCTCGTCCAGGACTTCGGCCAGATGCTTCACTTGTACATCAAGGTTTCGCTCTTTGACGCCGGCTTCCAGTTGCAGCATGCAGCCAGGATTGCATGTCACGACAGTCTTAGCTCCGGTCGATTCGATGTAGTCCATTTTTCTGGCGAGAACCTTCAGGCTCAAGGCGGTGTTGAACAGATTGTAAATACCGGCGCTGCCACAGCAATGCTCTGCCTCCACAAGTGGCACCACATGCGGTTCTTCACCGATGTCCAACCTTTCAAGAAGGGCTTCCGGAGGCTTGCGAACGTTCTGCGCGTGAGCGAGGTGGCAGGCTGCGTGATAGGTGATTGTCTCTGCCAACGGTTTAGCCGGAGATTGAAATTCGTGGGCGTCGAGAAACTCACTCAGATCGAGCACTCTTTTCGAAAACTCTTTTGCTCGTCCACCATAGTCTCGATCGTCATGAAGCAGCTCACCATAATGTTTCAGCATGGCTCCACATCCGGCTGATGTGACCACTATAGGCGAGCTCGAATAACCGAAGAGATCGATGTTCTTTTTCGCCAGACTGGTGGCAATGTCAGCTTCACCCGCATGATACGCCAGCGCTCCACAACAGGTTTGCTTGGGAATATCGACGCTGTGTCCCTGCTTCACCATCAACCGAATACTGGCATGATTGACATGGTTGTAAAACACGTCCATAACACAACCATAGAATAAATTTGCATGCACCCCGGATTGCTTCGGCTCTCGCGGAGAAACCCTTTGCGGCAATCCGATATGAGATGGCACCTGGGGCAAAAACGCTTCCCATTCAGCCAGACGAGCCATCAGCTTGGCAAACGGAGTCCGTGCGTCCTTTGTCGTCACACCCTGGCCAATCCGCTTCATCACATCTCTTCCGAGGAACATCTGCCAGACCCGCAAGAGTGTCCCCATCAGGCGAAGAAGCGCATAACGAGGGAGAATTTGTTGGAAGGCCAAACGCATTATCGCTCTGGTCCTGCTATCTCTTCGCGCTGCCAGATAAGGTCTTGCCTGATTGAGAATAGTTTCGTACTGCACCCCGGAAGGACAGGCAGTCTGGCATCCGAGACAGCCCAGGCATGATTCTATATGTTGAGACAGCCTGTCAGTGAGAGCGGCTTCGCCTGACTGGAGTTTGGAAAGAAGATGAATCCTTCCTCTGGGCGACTCAACCTCACGTCCGGTGGCCAGATAGGTTGGACAGGCAGGCAAGCATAGACCACAATGAATGCATCCCTTGAGCAGTTCCCCGTCAAGCTGCGGTTTGCCCTCGAGTGAAATTAGTTTGTCTGACATGGCTGAGATTACTCTATGCGACTGTGCGCCGCTTGTTTAGATGATCTAGTTTAGCGCATCTTTCCTCTTTGGATCGCCGGGAGCTTATGGAGCCGGCAACCTGGAAAACTCGAGCAGTTTAAACAATTCACAAGTCTCTATATTTGCTTTGCAGAACCAGAATCAGAATCGCTCTTTCCGGCAAGAAGAGCGTTGGCTAGTAACGAACAAGCGGGTTCAAAATGTTAGATGGATCAAACTTGTTTTTCAGCGCCTCTTGTATGCGAGATCCGGCCCATTGTCCATCGATTAGCGCGCTATCGGTACTGGTGGCACCATCTTTTGAGTGCTCGATACGCAAAACCTTATAACCATAGCGAGGAGTCGAGAAGGCGATCGTGAAACCATGACCGAGACCGGCGCAAAGTTCTCTTAGATTCTCAAGCCAGCGTTCTACAACCGCGAAACTGCCTGCTCTCAACCACAATCTTCCCACCATCGGTCGAGCATGCCAAACAGGCTGATCGACTTCCGTCCACCAGGATTCCAAAAGATACTTCATATCTCTAAGGGAGACCGATAGCTCTACCTGAACGGAACCATCTCCGGAGACTGAGGCAATCGGCTCTGCCGCCAGTGCAAACAGATCGGAGCCCAGCGCCGACGCTATCTCGCGAAGCTCGTGACCAGCCCCTATTGTGACCAATCCGATTTCAGAGGCCACCTCTTCCACGACTTTTTCATGGCCATCTATGCCGATCAACATAAAAGCGGTGTCACGCTCTAAAGTTATCGAGGCGAGAAGTTCTCGCATCACTTTGCCGGCGTCCCGCCCACCCAGAGGTCCGGAGGCTGTGCCAGTCTGATCTCCGTCGGTATCGCCCGTGGTTCCGGCGGTGCCACCGGATTCTTCCTGTAAATATTCAAACAGCGCTCTGCTGTCGACCAACTCCAGGCAAGACAGAGGCAGTCCGGTAGAAGCAAGTTTCGCCGACAGCTCGATCAACTCTCCGGGCGTTTTGCTATCGACTATAAAACACCGCCTCGTCACCGGTCTGGCAAAAAGACGAAGGTGAAACCGATGCGGAATTCCCAACCAGCCACGAGAGCCGATGAATAGTTTGCCCAGATCGTAACCGGTGACATTCTTTACTACTTTGCCACCAGTTTTGATGCTTTCGCCGGCAGTAGTAGCCACGGACATTCCGAGGACAAGCGAGCGTACTCCCCCGCAAGCAGTCTCGAGAAAGCCGCCATCTCCAGCGTCCACGACATCGGCAAGATGCTGACTCATATCCCAGAGGTGAACAGGTAGCCACTGTCCGTGGTTAACGGTGAGATCGTCGAGAGCCGCCAGGCTGATTCCCGATTCGACGGAGATGACCATGTCTTCAGGTGTGTACTCGATTATCCGATTTAGACCGGATAGGTTGAGAAAGACGACCTGAATGTCCTCGTCACCGTCGGATGAGAGTCCGCCGAACTGATCGAGGTTTGCGGACAGCCTGCGCTGATGCCTCTCAGGGCGTCCACGAATTACATAAACCTGATTGTTCGCGGCCCAGGAAAGGACGTCGACAAGCTGGTTCTGCTCAGCCACATCAAGCGCTATCCACTCGAGGTTCCGCCCTTTGCCGCCGGAAGGGACAGCAATAGCTGTCCGACCGCTTCCGGTCGAAGACGCTAGATTGGCGAAACTATCCAATTTGCTCATTAGATCGACGGTACCTGTTTTGGCGAGTCTCGCTTGTCAACATTGATGTGAATCATTGAATTATCCGTAATCACCCGCTTTCTTTAAAGCGATCCCTGAGCCAGCCGCAAAACGATTAACGAGCAATGGGCGACTCGCCCATGTCAGGAGCTGCAGAAACTCTTGGCAAATCCAGGCGAATTTGATCTTTCCCACCAGATGGTTACACAATTAGGGCATCATCATCTGTGGCAGGGGGAACTGGCTCTGGCTGACAACTCATCGAGCACGACGAATGGCAAACATAGACTGCCGCCCAACCGCGATCTGGTAGTCGTGAGCGGATACTACGGGTTTGACAACCTTGGTGACGACGCGATTCTCGAACAGCTTCTGTTCGACCTGGAAAAGGCGGTAGGACTCGAACATGTAGTGGTTCTCTCCAATTCTCCGGAGGCGACCGAAAGGGCATTTTCAGTCAAAAGCGCCAACCGGTGGAAACTTCCAGCCATCGCCGGTCTTTTGAAACGGTCGACACTTTTGGTTTCCGGCGGTGGAGGCTTATTTCAAGACTCCACGTCAGTGAAGTCGGTGATCTACTATTCAGGCATTATCGCTCTGGCCAAGCTGGTTGGCGCTCGAGTGGCTATCTATGCGCAAGGAGTGGGACCGCTCAAGAGTCAGGCCGGAATGACGTTTGCCAAGCTCGCGTTTTCCCAGGCCAACGGAATAACGGTCAGGGACAGCAATTCACAGAAGCTGCTATCTTCCTGGAATCTCGATGGCGAACTGTCGGCAGACCCAGTCTGGTGTTTGAGACCGAGGGAGCTTCCCGCCTCGGTCTGCGATGCCTTGAAGGCCGCCAAACCCGGATGGAAACCGATTTACGACACAGGTATTGCCGGTAAATACAATCAGACGAAGGTCACTCCTCGATTGGTGGGGTTGTCCATACGACCTTCTCCAATGGTGACAGAATCGTTCTTGAACGACCTCGGTGAGGCGTTCTTCAGTTCGCCGACCGACCCCACCAACGTGATGAAGGACTGGGGGCGGTCCGACAACGATCAGCGCCACCGCCTGGTCGTCAGCGCGTCGGTCACCAGCCACGGGTTCCTGGCCAGCACGATGGTGCGGTACTACTCGGCGCTGCCCTTCAACGTCGTGTCTGGCGTCAACAGCCTGCAGGGCAC
>CAYTDR010000499.1:0-6209 GCA_964436185.1 uncultured Candidatus Obscuribacterales bacterium
AGTGCTTAGCTGTTTAACCAAGATCAGAGTTATGAAACCGCACGGATTAACTCAAATGGGTTATCAACTCTGAGTGTGCTCGCGAACTAACTGCGGGCAATGTGGCTGATTTCGAGTTCGTCACTTAACTGCATTACGACGGATAAACGAAGTGAAAGAGCTTAGTCGAATACTTCCCATAATCATTGTGTTGAGAGCATTGATAGTATGCAGAACGCTTACTTACTCTCAGGGTAACACGTATCATATGAGTAGCTCGGTTGCAGGCAGTGAAGCGAATGACAGATGACCCGCCAATCCTGGGGTTTACGCACGATCGATTCAAGATCATAAAACGAATCGGACAGGGCGGAATGGGCACCGTATATGAGTGCCTCGATCAGCAGCTCGAAAAGATTGTCGCGGTGAAAGTTCTCGCCTGGAGTTTCAGCAGCAACAAGGTGTCCCGATTTCAGAAAGAAGCACGTCTATTGGCTCAGCTTCAGCATCCCAACATCCTCAGTATTCGAGATTTCGGTTATTCGAATGAGGGTGGTGTGTTTTTGGTCACAGATCTAGTCTCGGGCAAAACACTGGAAGACATCCTCTCAGATGTCGAGTGTCTCCCTGTCGAAGAGGCAATTCCGGTTTTCATACAGATCTGTGATGGACTGGCTCATGCGCACAATGCAGGCATTCTGCATCGTGACATCAAAGCTTCCAA
Source organism: uncultured Candidatus Obscuribacterales bacterium (assembly GCA_964436185.1). GTDB lineage: Bacteria > Cyanobacteriota > Vampirovibrionia > Obscuribacterales > Obscuribacteraceae > CAYTDR01. Next base: position 704 of record CAYTDR010000499.1, read on the forward strand.
CATCATGATCGCGCCGGAGGATGACCGCGTCGATGTCATAGTAATGGATTTCGGTTTTGCAAAACTGATCGATGATGATCAAAAACTTACGAGCGCCGGTGTGGCGTTAGGAACGCCTGCCTATGTGAGTCCGGAACAGGCTGATTGCCAACCCGTCGATGTACAGTCAGATGTTTACAGCCTTGGGTGCACCATGTTCGAAGTATTGACGGGGAAAGTTCCTTACGCGGCGAAGACAATTCCCGCCACACTTCTGCTGCATATGACCGGTCCGATCCCTCGCCTGACTGACAAGGCACCGGATATGGAGTTCCCTGAATGTATCGAGATCATCGTCGCAAAATGTTTGGCCAAGTCCATGCAGGACCGGTATCAAACAATGGAGGAGTTGCGCGAAGCATTGGTGGCAGCACAAAACGAGTTGCAGAAAACAGCGGCAGACGTGCTTCTCAGCGGCTTTCACTCGGCTGGTGATGACAAATCAATCGCCCTCACTCCCGAAGAGATCAAAAGGCACCAACGCAATATAATCGTTTTGGTGGCTTGCCTGTTTGTCTCCATTGGTATTCTTGCCTTTGTCTGCCTCAACTCCCTGGAGCGGCTCAAGCTCAACGATATTGAGGAACCGAAGAAAAAGGCACCAACCGGGTTGAGCAATCCCAGCGAATATCTCATCGAAACTGAACTCTCCGTCAAACCACACTGCAACGACGAGATGCTGAAGAATGAGATCGCAAACAAAAAGATAGAAGAACTCTCTATCGCCGGAAGTCGCGTCTCAGATGCCGGAATTGAATACATTTGCAAACTCCCTCTAACATCGCTGAATGCCAGCCGGACACAAGTGAGCGATGCAGGGTTGAAATCCCTCGCCACAATCTCGACGTTGGAAGTTCTTGATCTGACTGGCTGCACGAACATCACGGTCAAAGGATTAGCTGCACTGTCAAATTTGCATTCGCTCAATACACTCTCGCTGGGAGGAACATCGCTTCAAGGAATCGAATCACTGCAAAAGCTACCGCTGACGAATCTGACGATAAGCCATTCTCCGCTGAGTGACGAGACACTCAAGTCGATCTCGATGCTTCCTTCATTGAATGTTCTAGATCTGAATGGCTGTTCGAACATTACTAACAGCGGTCTGGCGTCACTTTCAAATCTACGTTCGCTCGCCACACTCTCTCTGAAAGAGTCATCGATCAACGATAATAATCTTTCATCTGTCGGCAAGCTCGGCTCGCTGAGTGTTTTGGATCTAAGCGGCTGTTCCAACCTTACTGACAAAGGTCTAGAACCACTAAAGAGTTTGAAGGGCTTGAAAGACCTCTACATCGCTGCCACGAAACTCTCGGACAAGGGCCTTCATACAATCGGTGAACTAACCACCTTATCGCAGCTCAGCATAGAAGACTGCAAGAACATCACTGGCACAGGCTTTCCTGAACTCGGAAATTTGCAGTCATCGTTCTCGCTCTACTGTGCCAGAAGCGGTGTAGACCCAAAGAATATCAAGTTGCTGAGATTCATTGACTGCCTGACAGAACTCGATATCTCATACCTCGGCGTTCGAGATCAGGACATCAAAGGAATTCAAGCTCTGAAGTCACTATACAATCTCAAGATGGAAGGAAACCCGAACTTTACGAACGTTGGTCTGACCTATGTGGCAGCCAATAGAACCATCGACAAGCTAAACATTTGTGGTTCCGGAGTCACCGATGCTGGTGTCGGAAAATTTGAGCAAGACAGGAAGAGATGCCTGGTTAAATATCTTCCCGGACAGGAGCCACGACCGACGCGAAATCAGAGCCACGGACTTGGTGACGAATAATCGACGGCAAGGCTTCGTTCTTCTCTCAGTCTTTGATGTATTCGTCCCAATATTCGGTTCGCTCGGTCCAAACGCATCCGTCATTGTTGCAAGTAAGAGTGACTCTTGAAGCGCGCGAATCTATCTCTAGAACGTTGAAACCATCTTTTACAGTGTCGATCGTCTCGGCATACTTGTCGAACTTCTGGATAGGGTTGCCGCATTCGGGGCAAATCATTTTTTTGTTGGTTATGGCATCTTTGATGATTTGAAGAGACATTTATGACCTCAATCGAATTGTTCTATTGCATTCTTTCAGTCCCGAACAAGCCGGCGGCCGTTGACCGGCCCATGTGCGAACGCAGTACAGGTTAAGCTTACGCCAGATCGGCAACAACGGATCCAGCACAGGGGCATGATCTAGTAATAATTTACGAACAGTCCGAAGATTTCGCCCCTCGACCGGTGAAAATGCCAAAGGACCTCGAACCACTGTGTCAGACTGGCGCCCAAGATAAAATGTGGAGTTCCCGGACCAACTTAACCTGCCAAAACAAGCAAATTGCCGCCGATGTTGCTATTCTAATAGCGATTTTCGATCCCTTGCAAAGATGTGCCTACAGGAAACGGGGAGTACAGTTATGTTTGACATGTTCAAAAAGCAGTTTATAGATGTAATCGATTGGACCGAGGACCGTGACGGCGTTCTAGCATACCGCTGGCCAGTGGCGGACCGAGAGATTCAATCGGGCGCCAAACTGACGGTGAGTGAGTCTCAAATGGCTGTATTTGTCAACGAAGGCAATATTGCAGACGTTTTTACTCCCGGTCTCTACACGCTCAGCACGCAGACCCTGCCAATCTTGACGACTTTGCTCAACTGGGACAAAGGGTTCAAGTCGCCGTTCAAGTCCGATGTCTACTTCTTCTCCACTCGCGAACAAATCGATCAACGATGGGGAACGCAACAGGCAATTACAATCAGGGACAAAGAGTTCGGACCGATCAGAATCAGAGCGTTCGGTACCTACTCCTACAAGATTGACGAACCCACAACGTTCTACAAAAAACTCAGCGGTACCCGTGAGCAATACACGGTCGCCGAACTGGACGGGCAGCTGCGCTCCACCATCGTCACCAACATCGCCTCCATGTTCGGACAGTCCGATGTAGCATTTTTGGACATGGCGGCCAATCAGCTCAAACTATCAGAAGAGCTGTTAAAGCATCTCGATCAGCCATTTTTCGAGTACGGTCTCAAACTTTGCACTTTCATGGTGCAGAGCGTAACTCTGCCTGACGAGTTGCAAGCATACCTGGACAAGAAATCATCGATGAACCTGGTCGGCGACCTTCAAAAATACGCTCAGTTCCAGGCAGCCGATAGCATCAAAGATGCCGCCCGCAATGAAGGCGGATTGGCATCAGCAGGTGTCGGGCTGGGAGCCGGCGCTGCTCTCGGACAGATGTTCGCGCAGTCGACACAGGGCGCCGGGCACGGTCAACCGCAGGAAGATCCGTACAGCAAGCTGGAGAAACTGAAAGGACTTCTCGACAAGGGCATTTTGACTCAAGAAGAGTTCGATGCCAAGAAAGCGGAAATTCTCAGAAACCTTTCCTGATGCTCACGCTCAATTGTTCATCTTGCGGTGCGGAGGTAAGCTTTCGTTCGAAGGCTTCCGTCTTCGCAGTCTGCAGCTTCTGCCAATCCACTCTGGTCCGACAGGACATGGAGCTAGAAGCGATCGGCAAAATGTCCTACTTGCTCGATGACCTCACCCCACTCCAGATCGGGACGACCGGCACCTATAACGGGGAGAGGTTCGAGCTTATAGGCAGGATGAAAGTTGGGTATGCGGAGTCGGAACAGAGAGCAAGCATCGATCGTGTGACAGCGAATACGATCGCCGGCGTTGACGAAGGAGTTGGCGGGAAAAAGCGGTCCGATCGAGCACCGTACGACGGTTTCTGGAACGAATGGTACTGCCTGTTTCCGAAAGACAGGGAGGGCTGGCTGGCCGAGGCACAGGGCTTCTACGGAATTTGCTTTCCGTACTTCGGCTTCAAACCTCCAAAGAGAACGGAAAAAATAGAGCCGGGGAGATATTTTGATCTCGGCAAAGAGGGTTTGTTTCAGGTCGAAGACGTGCGAGAAGTGAGGTGTCTCTTCAGCGAAGGCGAGCTGCCAATGGGCGCTGCTCAAGGACGAACCTCACTGAGCGTGGATCTCACCGCACCGGGAAAGCGAATGGCCACCCTCGAGATCGTTACCGGACAACAATCGCAATCAGAAGATGAAGATGAGGATCAATCGCGAGTTTTCGTAGGCGACTATAAGGATTTTGACGAGTTCGAATTCAAGAATTTGAGGAAGATCTATGGCTGGTAGGTCAGACCAATCTACCGATTCCATCGAAGAGCCGGAGAAAATCAGGCCGATCGCCAAGAATTTCAGTTGCACCAATTGTGGTGCCTCTGTCACAATCCGCTATCCTGGTGCAAGCCTTTCAGTTGTGTGCGATTCATGCAAGGCTCTCATTGACACCACGACTGAGAACTACAAAATCTTATCGACGTACCACGACAAAACCGCGGCGTATAGCCCGTTACTCGAGTTAGGAACGCGGGGAAATTTGTTCGGCAAGGAGTGGGAAGTCATCGGTTTCCTTACTCGCTGTGACGTTGCCAGCCTTTATTCCTGGGAGGAGTACCTTCTCTTCAATCCTTACTACGGCTATCGTTGGCTGACTCACAATGGCGGTCACTGGAGTTTCGTCTGCTCTATCAAGGAGAAACCCGTCGATCCATTCGCCAGTGTGAGTTCTGCCTTCACGAGCGGCACGTTCTCCGGCGCACGCATCAGACACGGCGAAGAGTCTTATGCCATCTTCTATCGAGGCGAAGCAAGGGTCGCTTTCGTTTTGGGCGAATTTTACTGGAAAGTAAAAGTGGGCGAAAGCGTCGCGATGAGTGACTACATTTGCCCGCCACGCATGCTCTCCAGCGAAGTCGATGGCACTCAACTGGTTTGGAGCATCTCGGAGTATGTGGCTCCAAAAGTGGTCGAGGAAGCATTCAAGCTGTCCCAGCGGCTGCCAGTGCCGAGCAGCGTGGCGCCCAATCAACCGTCGGAACTCTCAGCCACCTGGAAACAGGTAAAACCGATCTGGATCGGCTTTCTCGTCCTGATTACGGCTCTGCAGATCTGGCACGTAACCAACTCCGCCAATCTGATTGTCTTTGAGGAACAGTTTCCCTATGTTACCAACTCGAAAAGCGATAAGACTCTCACTACTAAAGTGTTCGAGATTCCGAAAGCCGTCGGAAATGTCGAAATTAAGTTATCCACTCCAGTGGACAACAGTTGGTTCTATACCTATGTAGAGCTGGTCAATGACGAGACCGGGGAGACCAAGCCGTTCGAGAAGACAATCGAATACTATCACGGTTACACCGACGGCGAATCGTGGTCTGAGGGCAGCACGCACCAGGATCTGCTTTTGTATGCGGTTCCCGGCGGCAAGTATTACATGAACATTGATACCGAATCCGGTGGTTATATGGGCGGTCAAGGTCACTCCTCTTCGACTTTTATAGTTGAAGTGAAAAATGATGTAGCCACCTGGGAAAACTGGATATGGTGTGTAATCTTGCTTACAGTCTGGCCGGTAATTCTTTGGGGCCAGAGCTATG
>CAYTDR010000500.1:0-5843 GCA_964436185.1 uncultured Candidatus Obscuribacterales bacterium
GTCCCAGGACATCTCGTCGACGCCTGTTTCGAACAAACTCTCGAAATACTCGTCGACAGGCTCACTGAGCAATCCTGCCACTCGCAGCTTGTTTATATAGAGAGCTGCGGGATGAGCATAATAAAAAATCAGCGGATGTCTCAAGCCATGATATGGTGGCTTGTAGAACGATTCTTCGCAGTTGAGAGCGGAGAAGAGAACCTCTGTCAGCGTCCAGCCGTTATCAAAATAATCAATGACAGACTGTCGTGTGCAGCTTGCCAGATCGGGAATAGGCAAGGGCCGAACGAATCCCTGCCTGTCTACGCCGGGACAATCAGCGGCATGTGGCGCTTTGCCGGTCCACCAATGGTTTGCTCTCGGACCGGATAGGTTAAGCTCGGACTTGCCGAGACTAGCCCTCCATCCAGGGTTGTTGCAAGTCGCTAATACACCAAGATTCGGATTTCGCAGGTCCTTCATCGCATCGCCTCGGGTCGCCGTGTATTGAGGAATCGTGTTTGTTTGGATATTTGAACGATGTGAACAGCTAGTTTATCGCATATCTGCCGCTCGTCAGCTCCCTTTTAATCTGCGATATTCCGAGCAATTTCAACCTACTGTTGTCACGACGGTAGGTTTTCCCGACTGTTCCGCCCTCAGTGAAAACTCGGGCAAAGATAATCAATCCTTATAAGTTGTTCACTTTCGCTTCAGGCTTGCACGGAACCAGTTCGTGGCGCTGCTATGAAGCAAGAAAGAATCAGCTCAGCGAAATGCGGATTGATCAAACGGATCGACAACAGATCACCATCGCGTATGTCTTCGTTATTTCCTAAGTGTTATTCCACTTCTGCGATAACCGCCGCAAACGGAGACAGGTGAATTTTCTCCAGCTCGAGCTTCTCCGGCACGTCGGTGACTGAGGAAAGTAGAGTGTCAGCCTTGCCCGAGGAGAAACCAGAAGGCTCAAGATTCAACTTGATGTCCTGCGGCTTGTCGCTCATATTTAGAGTGATCACCACTGCCTTCTGTCCGTGCTTCCGTAGGAACGAAAGCACGTTGGTATTTCCCCTGTCCAGCTCGATATAGTCACCATATTTGAGGGCATGGTTTTCCCTGCGAAGCTTAATTAGTCTCTTGTAGAAGTTGAGAATTGAAGCCGGATCGTCGGATTCACTCCGGACATTGTGAGTCTTGTAATTCTCGGCCACAGGCAGCCACGGCTTGACCGTCGAGAAGCCTGCGTTGGTCTCGGCGCTCCACTGCATTGGAGTTCGCTCTCCATCACGACCTTTTTCTTTTGGCCAGCCGACTATACCAATTGGATCTTTCACGTCCTCTTTGCGCACAGGGTCCTTGTTTTCCATGCCTATCTCTTCTCCATAGTACAAGATAGGTGTTCCTCGCAGCGTCAAAAGAAGAGCCGACATCAGCTTTGCTATTTGATCGTTATGCTGTCCATCGCCATACCGCACGTAGTGGCGAACTTGATCGTGATTACTGAAAAGATAGACCGGCTGTCCATGAGCAATATTGTTGTCGGCCTCGCGAATACGTTGCCTGAATTCGGGCGCTGAAAGTTTGTTCACATACGCGAAGAAGAAGTTCATCGGCAGTTGAACCTCGTCGTCGTTCTTTCCATACATCTGTGAAAGCTGATCAACGTTATCCACGCTTGTTTCACCAATCAAAACTCGGTCACCGCTGTATGAGTTCGAGACCTGTCGAAGCTCACGCAGCAAGTCATGGACCTCCGGCAGCCGATAGTTGTACTTGTAGTCCATGTTCGGATCGCCATATGCGTTGGTACCCGGCTTAATTGGGTTGTCTTTCAGGCTCGGGTCTTCGTATGATGTCGTGATTGCATCAAGGCGAAATCCCGCCACGCCACGGTCAAGCCAAAAGCGAACAACATCGTACATAGCTTTGCGCAAATCGGCATTGCGCCAATTCAAATCCGGCTGTTGTTTGTAGAAGAAGTGATAGTAATACTGCTTGGTTTTCTCGTCCCATTCCCAGGCCGGGCCGCCAAAGAGCGATAGCCAGTTGTTGGGTGGTTTGGTTCCGCTGGAGCCCTTGCCATCTCTCCATATGTACCAGTCGCGTTTGGCGTTATCGCGTGAGGACCGTGACTCGATGAACCACGGGTGGTGGTCGGATGAATGATTGAGAACCAGGTCCATCAATACTTTGATCTTTCGCTTCTCCGCCTCTTTGACCAGGATATCGAACTCTTCGATCGTTCCGTACTGAGGATCGATTGCGCAGTAGTCAGAGATGTCGTATCCGAAGTCGACCTGGGGAGATGGGTAGCATGGTGTCAACCAGATTGCATCTACTCCCAGATCGGACAAATAGTCGAGCTTCTCGGTAATTCCTTTGAGGTTTCCCATGCCGCAATTCTTGCCGTCAGCAAAACTACGTGGATAGATCTCATAGATCACGGCATGCTTCCACCAGGGAGCAGAACCGGCGGAGTCACGCGTGGTGCTGTTTGATGAGTCGCTCTTGGGCTCCGCGATTGTCTCTCCATAAGCGGAGTTTCCCGCACCCAATTGCAGTATGAGCAACAGAGCGCAAATGAATGAACTTCTTACCATCGATCCTTCCTTGGCTAAAATAATTAGGGTTGTGAGGTTCGCCGGTGCTGTGGCGAGATGCGCTATGGAATCCAGCGGGACGATTGCGAAAGATTAGAATAACATCATCGAGGGACCCTTTACTTCCTGTGGATGAGAGTTTAAATAGACGTAGATCGCATTTTGCAATGAACTGCTGGAGCAGGGAGACCGCGCCACGATATGAGTAATATAGGAAAACTGCCATTCGGCACGGGCCAACCGATGAACTTTGCTCGAGCAAATGGGATTGAAGCAGCTTCAAAGGGAGCTCTCCGAAGCTGGGGCTCAGCTCACCATGCCAGAGCCAGGGAGGATGAAACCAGCCCCGGTGCCTATATCTTCGAAAACTATATTGTCGACTTCACGCTGGAGTCGGAACGGCACTCTGAAGTCCTCTCGTTTGCTCCGTACTTTTCGTGGGAGTCTGATGGTGGAGCGAGAGCCACATTTCTTGCCTCAGACTCGACTGCAAGCGCCGCAGACACGCAGACGAGACAATCGGAGAACGTGGAGATGTCCTTTGCGCCGTCGAATTCTGCGCCAGGAATTGTTCCTGTTCAGGATGGCGGTCGAACCAAGCTACCGACCAGAACCATTGAAGTAGACATGACCATGCTAAGCGACCGTGCAGTGCTGGGTCAAAGCCGGCAGCCTAGTGGAACAGTCGAGATTGCCCTTAAGGGACCAGCCGGAATCACAGTCTCGAGAAGTACGATGGTGCGAGAGTTCGATGTGTCGAAACTCTTAGCTGAAGCCGAACGCCGTACGCAAGAGGAACCCGTGGATATTGTCTCGCAGATTATTGCTGCACCAGTGATAGTGCCACCTGCGGTGAGAGGGTGGCATGAGATCGATGAAAGCATTCACAGCATGTTTGCTGAGGTCGCACAGGATCCAAGTCAATCCTTGAGTGCGCAGGTCGAGTCTGAGGCCGTCGAGTACTTCTATGGTAAAGCGGAAGGACAAACCTACACAGCCGAACTGAGATTCAGGGCCAAGTTTTCAGAAGATTCCGATGAGCAAGCATCAGAGACCGGGCAGTCCTGGGATGTCGCAGAGTCCGGTACAGGTGCCCAGAGTTTCGCACCGCCATCATTTCAATTGCAGGAGCAACCTTCATCGAGCAGCTCGTTTAGCATGCTCGACGTGATCGATGAAGGATATCGCGTGCTACCCTCCAAGCCTCAGAGTTTCGCGTCACAACGTCAACCGGATGTAGAGGTCGGCGAATCTCAGTCCAGAAGACTCTCTGCACCCAAAAAAGGTCTGGGCGCCGGACTGAACTTCGGTGGCAAATCCGGAGGCAAAACCAGCAACCCCTGGAGAAAGGTCTAACTTACTCGTTAGTCTCCGGTGCGGGCAAATTCGGCTTCTCTCCCTGTGCCAGGGGGAACATCCCTTGTGGAACTCCCAGGACAAGGCTCGGTGCTGTGCCACTATTGGTAGTGGCGGATAGTGAATGCAGAACGCGCAAATTCATCAAAGCGGGATTGCCCTCAATCATCCTCGCCGCGTTGGCCAGGCTACGCAGTGTGGCATGCTCAGCCCGCGCCCGTTCCAGCGACGCCTGTCCCTCTTTCTGCGCGCGAACCAACTCTCCGAACAGCTTCCGGATCTCATTGGGAAACATAATGTCTTTGATTTCCACTGACTGCACGTCAATGCCAAATTTTGCCGCCTCGGCTTGCACGGCAAGCAGAAGACTTTCGCCGATCTCTTTTCGTTTAGCCAGCAGTTCATCTGCCTTTGTTGCTGCCACCAGATCTCGGCAAGCAAGTTGAACAAGCAAATAGAGATCGTTGAACCAACTCTGTGTCGAGTGCAGCGCTTTCTCCGCATTATCGATTTTGTAGCGCATTGCGATGCTTAGCTTGAGGCCGACATTGTCCTGGGAAATAACTTCCTGGGCGCCAACTGTCGACGTCGTCAGGCGCAGATCGACAACCTCAACCTTGTCGAAGACTTTGTTGAGCCAATAAGAGCCGGGCGGAACGAGCCGCACGAACCGCCCATTCCTGTAGAGGAGCCCTGCCTGATAGTCATAGACAATAACAAGAAGGAGCCATCGCCGGAACAGCAGCCAACAGGCGAGAACACAGGACAGAATCAGGATGACTGTTGGTAGGTTGTTCGGGATATGCATTACATCAACCTTGAGTAGAGGCGAGCTTTAGCGGCAGCTATAACGGATTCGGATTCCGGGATCGCGGAAGATTGGCGGGAGTCTGACTCACATAGCCGCACTCTCGATTGTATGACCCCGGAACCCAAGCCCTACTCGTTAAGTGCGAAGCTACCGTTTCGCGGTGGAGTCCGACGCGCAGGACAGAATTGCACATCGCGCATCTGCTGCTGGGTATTCCACTACTGATTTTGCCCCTTGCTCCTTCTAAATAAACAAACGCGGAAGCAGCGATTAAATCCGAGCTCTAACTTGAGCAGACTTCAGAGCAATATGTGAGGCTGGTGAGCTGTTTAGCCGGTCAATCTCCTGGAGTTCTTTGGCGCTGAACCAATGCGCTGGTGTGCTAACTGTGGTCCGTTTGTTTTAGCTCTTGGTATGCCCTGTTTCATGAGACTGTCCGGACCGCTATAATCGCTGCTTCATCGTTCGTTGGCAAAACCGAGGCGAGAGTCATGAAACTGATTGTTCAATTCGTAGTCATTGGCATGCTTCTCGCCGCACCGTTGATAGTTTTCGCAGAGCCACAATCGCCAGCCGAAAAGCAGGAGGCAGAGAAGCTCTCCGAGTCCTATAGAACCGGCTATTCTCAAGGTTACCGCGACGCATACCGCGATGCCTATAGAGAAGGGCACAAAGACGGCTTCAAGCTAGGCTTCGAACAAGGACGAACCGACCGCCAGGCCTCGCATTGACCCACGCCATAACTGCTTCGGCAATGCGCCGGACAGCTTGGAACACAAAGAGTTCCTCGACCTAAAAGCGTTTCCTGGGACCGCCAGCACCCTGCTCAACGCCGCCAGCGATTCAGGTATAGGGAAAAGGCAATGCGCTCCCGATAACTGCATTCAGGCGCCCGTACGCGGGCGAATCAATTTTAGAGAGCGGCCTGCACCATCTTTGAAAAACAAAAAGCTTCGCCCTGGAATTAACAAGGGCGAAGCCAGCTAGCAATGCTTTAAAAGCACCGCTAATATAACGAAGTCGACAAGATTCTTTTGGAGTCTCAAAAACGACTGGTACCGAATCCGATATCAATCAAAGCCAAAACTCGAGCT
>CAYTDR010000500.1:5853-6197 GCA_964436185.1 uncultured Candidatus Obscuribacterales bacterium
GAACACTTGTGTCGCGATTATCTCGCAACTTTAGGACGTGGCACGCTTACGACCAGAACTCGTCCCTTTACCGAAGCGCCGTTGAACTTTGCGATAGCTTCGTCAGCTTCCTGACTGCTCTTCATTTCGACAAAGCCAAATCCACGCTTGCGGCCAGAATCTCTATCGGTAGGCAGAACTGCGGATACAACTTCGCCACACTCGGCAAATAGTTCGCTCAATTCGCTTTCATCGATCGAGAAAGGCAGGTTGCCGACATACAGTTTTGTTGAACTCATGATAAATCCTCCCGCGAAAAAACTAAAAAAAACCGAAAACTGCGGAGTAAAAATCTGAATTCTACT
>CAYTDR010000501.1:0-6194 GCA_964436185.1 uncultured Candidatus Obscuribacterales bacterium
CAATAGGAAGCTTTGCAGCTCTCCCAGGTTGGTAACTCCTTCGCTTGCCAATCTATCGGCTAAATGGTGCCAGATCAGCATAGTTGCTTGTACATGGCTGGCAGCTCGCTTCACTTCCTCCATGTCGAGACCGACGAATCCGCCCAGCGCTCGAATCCCGCGCGATGGTAAATTAGGATACAGCCGCCTGGCGATCTCGAACGTGCATATTGTCTCAAAAGGCAACTCCTGCCCATGACTCTGCATCAAATGCTCCAGAAACGGACGCTCAAACCGAGCAAAATGAATGAGGCATAAAGCCGGCGAGGGAAGCTCTTGGGTATGTCTCAATATTTGATCGAACACATCACTGGGAGTGACTGCATCGATCAAGTCGTCATTGAGAATTCCCGTTATCCGCTGAATCTGCATTGGAACTGGCTCATCGTCAGGCTGTTTGATGAGGGCGCTGTGTGGAATAGCATTGCGACCGGACAGAGCCGAGGCCCGGCACCAGGCTACCTCTAGGAGATTTCCTCTTGCGGGACTGGCTCCGGTAGTCTGACAATCCAGAAATAGAAAAGTGTGGTCTAACAGTGACGTACTTAACTCGACATCTGATCTGGAACTGGTTTGAACTGTCATGGTCATAAAATGATCTAGTTCCGATTCAATTCTTAGGGCGCGCCACTACTTTCAATACCAACATTCTTTTCTCGCCATTACTCTGAATTTACTGCTCGTCCTTCATTGCCTTAACCTTATCAACCATGGAGTCAGCAACATCTTAGGTTTTATCGACTACTAAGATTTTTAGTCACCCGCTATCATCACCTCTCACTCTTAAAAGTAACGAGGACGCTCGCTTCCAGTACGGCAGATTCCCCAAGTTCGCGAGAGCATTCTCGATTTTGAAACAACAATACTAACTGGCTGGCCAACTGACAAATTTCCGAAAAAATGAAGACGGTACTGACCAATTGTATCCGACAACTCGCAAGCTTGTCCTCTGAGCCCCGAGTCTAACGACCGCTCTTCCGAGTCGGAAAGTGAGCCTGTTATTTCGCGATATGCGCACTTTCACCTCCATACCAGAACTCCTTAACGTCTGACAGAATCGTTTGAGATACCAGTTCTGCGACTGATGAGTCAAACCAGTCGCCTGGCATGACGCTCGTGAACTCCTGGTTGATGAATCTCCGATCCATGAGAACAATCAGTCCCCTATCGTGTTCCGAGCGGATCACTCTGCCTGCACTCTGAACCGCCTTAGCCATGGCAGGATACACCAGTCCATAACGCTCACCCTGACCATAGCGCTCCTGGTAATACCTGATTAGAAGTTCGCGCTCTTTGTCGTAAGTTGGTATCGCTGGTCCGACAATAATGGCACCAGACAACATGTCGCCTGGATAGTCGACTCCCTCCGAGAAGACCCCGCCTTGCACGGCAAAGAGGACAATTCTGGAATCCTTCCCTTCTAACCTTGAAAGGATGTCCTCCATACGTCGCTTACTAATTCCCTTCTCCTGCAGAACCAACTCGCTCCCATGGATTTCAGAAAGCTCGGCAACCTTTTGCAAGAAGTCGAAGCTAGGAAAAAACACCACATAGTTACCGGGCTTAATAGATACAATCTTGCCAATTGCTTCAGCGATTTTGCTGTAGAACCTCCGCCGATCTGTATATGTAGTAGAGACCTGAGGGATGACCAGTAGCTTTCGATTCTTCTTTGGAAATGGCGAAAGAAGCTCTCTTGTTCGGTAGTCAGCATCCGCGTGACTTATGCCAGTGAGGTCGGCATAGTACTCAAATGGTTTAAGCGTTGCGGAAAAGGCTACAGTACTGTTAAACAACTTGTAGCTATCGGCAAGAAACTTCGACGCATCACAACAAACGACTTTGAGCGTACCTCCAGCGGTGCGCTTGTAGAGGAGCTTAAATTCATCAGAAATATATTCGAGTATGGAAGAAAACCCTTCAATTGTTCTATGCGCAGACAAAACAGGATCGTCAACGGCAACCATCTCCAGGGTAGAAATATACTGTGCAGCAAACTGAGCAGACTCCTCGGCAAGCAATCTTACATGCTCTCTATCGATGTCGACAACTTCGTCATCATATTTAGTACCACTCTTCAGCGATCGATATTGATCGATCAGCTTTATAAATTCATCGAGCACTGCAGCCAGGGAATTCCCAGAGAGATTGGATGGAAGCGCATCAATCTGTCGGCGAAAGTTCCGCAAGTCATCGACGGATATAGAAGCCGAGTAATAGGATTCGGCTCGAGCAGGAAGATTGTGAGCTTCGTCAATAATAAGTTCTGGCTTCTCCTTTTTGGCAGACAACGAATACTGAAATCGTCCTGTTATGTTAGTAGGACTAAATACATAGTTGTAATCTCCAACCACTACATCCACATTCTTTATGCAGTCCAGCGACAACTCGAAAGGACAAACCTCATACTCACGTGCATATCGCTCAAGAACCCCCGCATCGACAACGGCATGATCTGACACCACTCTTACGAGATCGTTCTCGTAGACTTTGCCATAATAGTCTTTTGCAAATTCGCAGTAGTCCGGGTGACAGATCATCTGTTCTTTAAGACAAAGCTTCGACTTCGCAGTGAGAATCAATGACTTCAATTCGGCATCAGCCTTCGATATCGCAGCGGTCTCGTCGAGATTTTCGGCAGGCGAATCACCCGGCGCATCCACTGTCAGATGTTCGTTATCGATTGAGCGTCCTTTGCGTCTTCTCGTGTTGCGCTTACGTTTGCGCCCTACGTCTTGTTTTTGAAGAATGCTAGTTTCGTTGATTCGTTCAATTGCCTGGCGAGCTACATTGTGCTGACTATTCTTTGGAGTGACATAAATGAGTTGTGCACCTCGCGACAGACTCGATTGCAGCGCTGGATACATTACACCAACCGTTTTGCCAGACCCCGTGGGAGCCTGAAGCAACAATGTCGTCCCGTTCGTGACAGCAGTACTCACCTCCTCCATCAATTCCTGTTGTCCCTTCCTCCGTTCCTGGAAGGGAAAAGACAGCCTAGCTGACAAGGCTTTTCGGCGTTCTTTGTTTCCCTGGAACGTCTCAAACTCATCGACAATCTCAAGCAAGCGAAGATGCAACCACCTCTCATAGTCTTCGATGTCCAGCCAACACCGAAGCTTTTCGTGTGATCCCTTTCTCTGCGATACCAATACAAGACTCAACTCAGGAACGCGCCCCGAAGCCAGGTACCGCATGTAACCGTAGCTCTTGAGCTGCAGCCAATAGGGATGATCGTTCTCACGCAAGAGTATTTCTCTCAGGCGCTCAATGTTGTCGTCAGTTTTTATCTCTTCGATTTCATCCCATGACGATCCGACAACCCCATCGACTCTTCCGGAAAGCAACAACAGAAAAGAGCCTGCCTTCGCTCGATGCAAGGTCACTTTCGATCGTCTACGTAACTTCTCACCGTTTTCATTGCTTTCATCGATTTCGGTCGTATTCGACAGTGCAGCTTCTGAAATATCTGCGTGATTCGGCAAGGCTATGTTCAAAGTGCCTAACTCGTCAGTGATACCAGATGCAGCAAATCCGGTCTCATAGGACGAGGCAACGTTTAGAATGTCGGACTCATTAAGACATGAGATCTCGAAGGTATGCTCGACTTTCACCTCCTTTGCATAGTTTCTTCCAACAACCGAACGACTTCGCAACAGCAAAAATTGGTCATGCACTTTTTGCGCAGTCCCAGCCATCGTTCCATAACCGGAGTGCTTCTCAATACTTCCTCTGCGTGGAATCGGCAAAGCAAAATCACGCACCCCCAGACAAATCGATCTAGGCTGCGCAGAGTCTCGTTTTCTCATCGCGTTATTAATCACTTTCGCAAACTACATCGACAATACCATAAGTACGTATGGCGCGCAAGCATTTAATCAGTTTGCATGGGGCTGCTTGACCGCAACCTGTGTTTATTTCGAGAGTCCTCGCTTCTGCTGACTATCTTCATCGAAATCTCGAAATTGGCATTCTATTTTCTGATTCCAAGTGGGGATTGAAAAAGATCACTGCCACCACCCACGAGGTCCAGTCGTAGATGAATTGCCTCGCCTCGAATCCAATCGCGACCATTCGAAGCATCAGTCGGACTGAGCTCCTTGACTAAATCACGAGAATCTTCCGCAGCTCCTCGCCCAGTTGATTATCTTCGCCGAACTCTTAAACTCAACATATTATGTTCTGATTCCCGGTAGAAAATGAAAAAGTTCACTGCCACCATCCACGAGGTCCAGTAGATAATTGAACTCCTATCGTAGATGATCGGCTCCATATGCGGTATCAGCCGACAACAACAACAACAACAACAACAACGTTCCGTTAATGGCGGAATGAAGAAGCCGGAAGTTTGAACATCGAAGGCACGAAAGAATTCGAAATCTGCCCGCCGGGCCGACCGGAAAATCCAGACGAAATAGACGCCGCCATGCTCTGATCGGCTACGTATCCTCGTCTTACCCATCCAATAGCGTTGAGCTTGCCAAAGACTTCGTTCCGTGGACCATAGGTAACCTGCGAATACTTCGCCAGCATGAGTCCATCGCCCTTACCCGTAAAAAGCGTATTTGCCTTGTAAGTCCCAGGGACAGTTCGGCCATTCGCAAGGTGAAACGTGACTGCGCATGTTATCCGATGCTCAAGAACACCTGGCTTCAACGTTCTAACTTGCTCTGACGTAACTCTCGCAGTCCGTTCCGGCGTGAAGCCTGAACTCTTGCCGTTGCCTTGAATACACAATACAGGCACTCTGATTGGAATCATTGGTGAAAGAATAAAATTTAGATTTTGGCCTTGCATCGATGGTGTTTGCTGTACCTTCCGAGCCAGCGAGAGCTGGGCTTCTCGCATTATCCTCTCAGAGATAGGGACCATAAACAACATTCGAACCGGGTCTAAAGAAAGTCTCTGTCCACTCGTCCTGAAGTTGTAGTTGACGTTTGCCTGTGTACCGACGGTGATTTTGTAATTCGGTTTGGACCCGAGAGCATCGAGTGCCGGCGTAACCGCACTCTCTCGCACAACGAGCGTGCCTCCCCAATTACCGTTCCAATCAGTGTCTCTTTTGAAAGTGGTGCCACCAGCAAGCTCCAGGTCGAGCGAAGGAGTTCGTTTATGCAACGATGGTAGTTTCGCATTTGTATTGCCACTCTGAACTTTCCCTCTGAGCGTAGTACACGCTGGCAGATTAAGTTGATATCCCCAGGAGTCCAGCGGGACAGTTAGCAATGACAGCAAAGATAGCCCCGACATTATTGATCGTTTCATTCTTCGCACCTTGAGGAAGTTTGGCAGTCGCTTAAGAGGAATCTGACTGAATTCACAAAAGGCTGAACTCGTTTAAATGGGTCGCTACGTTCGTTTTTCAGCAGAATCAAATGATAGACGACACCCTTGGCAACCAAGGGTAACCTTCATTTTTGCTTAGCTGTTCTGCATTCAAGTACACCTGTCGCGCAAAAACAATTGATTCCGAAACGGGTTAGGCGACTGTCGCTCTTTCACCGAAGCCTGCAGCATGTTGTGCCAAGGGGTCAAGATTCATTGAATCAGTTCCACAAGGGATCATATATGATCATTTATAGAATTACTTAGCTATAATAGATCACCAATGACCTATTATCCTTTTCTTGCCTTAATAGCTCCATTATGATACGGTAATATCGAATACCATCATTTACCGCTCATTTGTGATCCTTTATGTCAATACTCCCAGGTTCCAATATATTGGAAGAGCTCGGCGAACGAGTAGCGCGACACAGACTAAATAAAAATCTGACTCAAGAGGAATTGGCCAGGCAGGCTGGTATAGGTTCTGCAACGCTAAAGAGAATTGAGCGTGGGAGCACTTCAACACAGATCATAAATCTGATTAATGTCCTTCGTGCTCTCGGACTCGATCAGAACTTGGAATTGTTAGTTCCCGACGTGCCACCAAGTCCTGTTCAGCTCGCAAACCTTCAGAAAAAGACGTTACGACAGAGAGCGCGTAAAAAACGGAAGGCTCCGCTGAACTCCGATCCCCCGACATGGAGATGGGCTGATGACGACCACAGCTAACGTGAAGTTATGGGGAAGTGAAATCGGTGCGGCATCTTGGGATGACTCCAAGCGATATGCATTTTTTGAATTCTAAGTTGTTGCGAAGCTTTTTAGAG
>CAYTDR010000502.1:0-6187 GCA_964436185.1 uncultured Candidatus Obscuribacterales bacterium
GGAAGCTCAGGTCTGGTGCTTTCGTCCACCGAATGGGATAGCGACAAGTCTGTGGGCGAGAATCTCGAGCAGATCACCAGGACCACAGTTACGTTTGCGGCACTCGGAGGCGCCTCAGCTTCAACGATAAAAGGCCTGATCAATCTGACGGGCAAAGGGTACTTGGGCGCAAAGGATTATCTGGCAAACCGTAGTCAGAAACAGCTTCCTAAAGAGACTATTGATGAGCTCCAGCAACTGATGAGCAGGGTCAACAAGGATCTGCGCCAATACAGCGATGCCATCGATGCCGTTAATCGCAGCGACAATCCTCCCACGACTCTCGGCGAGTTGTTAGAACGGCTAAAGAGTAAAGGGTTGAATGTGCCCGACCTTGGCGACAGGGGCGTCAAGCCTCTTGGTTTGGCCCCGGCTTCGGCCGAAGTCTCGCTGCCGGTTCAGAAGGCTGAGCAAGCTATTGAGTCTGCTTCCGCTTCCTCTCAACACCGAGGAAACCTCAGGCATATTGGTATTCCTGAGGGAAATAGCTATAAATGGATTGTCGATAGTTCGGGTGGTCGTTGGATGGAGGCTGAAAGCGCCGTGGCGAGATTGCAGGAACTGCCCGCGCGCACAGGCGATATTCTCAAGAATGCTCTCGTTAAGGGCGCCGGAGAGAACAACACGACCTTAGTGCGATACGCGCTGGAAAAGCTGCAGCATGGCTCTGAGATCGTGGAATTCGCCAGGCTTCTCGAGTCCCAGCATTCAACGGCGACGGCAATGGACTGCATCCGGCATGGCGTGCAAAAACGTATGGTATCAGAAGGCACGGAACGCCTCTGGAATGAGGCTTTGGATGAGCTCATGAAGAAATGATGCCGAATCCGCTCGCTTTGCGACCATCAGAATCATCATTGAGTGAGTGTTCGCGAACTGAGCAATCGGCTCGCATCAGAACCCCTCCGCCTTCTGAAAATGCGCGAAGCCTTTCTTCCAAGATAACGAGCTGATTCTTTGGGAAAATCCGGTTACCAGAGCCGAATGACAGTCGCGATCTGATCGGAATCTTATGCCGGTTCCTGGGGCTGAGACGGGCGAAGGCCACTCCCGCTGCCACCATTAGTGGTTCTTCCGCGTACTTCCTTGAGTTAACGAGCAGCTTCTTGAGAAAGTCCGGCGACCAGGGCCGAATGAACAGTCGCGATCTGGCCGGGAATCTCATGCAGGGTCCTGGCGCTGAGAAGGACGATTGTCACTCCGACTGCCACCATTAGTGGTTTCGGCTGCACCCGCTTGCAGGCAAGTGCGGCAATTGGAGCGGCCAGCACACCACCGATGACAAGCCCGATGATAGCCTCCATGCACACGCTGCCTAGCGTGATGAAGAATGTCGCCGATGTGGCGCATGCAACAAAGAACTCTGCGGTGTTGACGGTACCGATTACGTATCTAGGGCTGTTTCCTTTCGCTACCAGAGTCGAGGTCACGACCGGGCCCCAGCCGCCACCACCCACGGCATCGATGAATCCCCCCAAGAGACCCAACGGTATGAGTTTCGTAGGTTGAGGTTTGTCGACGGGCTTTTTGAGAGCCTTGCTGATGATGACTATTCCCATGATAAGAAGGTAAACGGAGATCCATGGCTTGATTACGTCTCCAGGAAAACTGGAGAGTACGAAAGCACCAGTGGCGCCACCGATTATGCCCGGTACAACCAGACGCACAAAGATCGACTTGTCTATGTTGCCGCACTTCAGATGACAGACTGCCGAGGTGGCAGTCGTAAACAGCTCGGAGGTGTGCACGCTGGCGCTGGCAGTAGCAGGTGGAACACCAAGACAGAGAAGCAGTGTTGTACAGCTGACGCCATAGGCCATGCCTAGCGTTCCATCGATCAGTTGGGCGACGAAGCCCGCAAAGATAAAAAAGAAGATTGAGGTTTCCATAGCCTAGTGTGAGTCAGCGAATCGGAACGCTTGGCGGAGCTTACTTAGAGATAAGGTCCTGGATTGTAGTCTTGTCGAGGATATCGGAGATTGCATCGCGTACTGAACGCATCAACAGCCGCAGCCTGCACGTCTCAGGTTCAGGACAAGTGGGGCAGGGTTCGTAAGCCGTGACAGAGGCACACGGAATTGGTGCCAAAGGTCCATCCATAAGCCTTGCCACCTCTGCGATTGTAATCTCGTTTGCTGGTTTGTTGAGAACGTATCCGCCTCCTGCTCCCCTGCGACTCCTGAGCAGCCCACCATTTTTGAGAGTGAGGAGGATCTGATTAAGGAAGGGTTCCGGTAGCTGAGCATACTTGGCGATCTCCGAGGTCGTCACACCGATTCCAACTTTTTGCGCGCCAAGATACAACATGGCCTTAATTGCATATTCGCCGCGCCTGGAAACTTTCATACAATTTGCTCTTAGCTCTGCTTAAGATGCTAATTCGATAATGTCGACCGGATTGGTCGACATTGAGCTGACGAATTTAGCATGATTGAATTTTGCGGTCAACCGTAGATGAAGCGCTCTTGTGATGATGAAAGAGGGCAATCGGCGCAGTGTTTGCTCTCCACGATAAATTTCTGCGATTTGGGCGTGACACTAAATATGGTTGTCAAGAAAGTCGTAAGCGCAGGCTCTCATCTCCTGACGGAACGCATGTCCTCCGGCCCAGAGACGCAAGTCAAGAGTTCCTTCTTGAAACGATGGACTGGCGAAGTCGTAAATCTCCTGGGCTCCCCAGCTCCATACATCCTGGTCGGTCGCACTTATTAATAAAGAGCGTGGCTCAATCAAAGTGACAATGTCTTCAATGTCGCCCCAATCGAGAATTCCAGGAACACAAAACTCCATTTGAATGCCTGCCTGGCGCGAGAGTGATGCTTTATAGGGTATGCATCCACAATTGGACACGGAAGCTTTGATGCGAGACTCAAAGGCCGGCACCCAAATAGCCATCCGTCCGCCATAAGAATGACCGATGAACCCAAGCCGCTCACCATCGACCTCATTGCGACTCTGAAGGTAGTCTAAGCCTACTGAGACATCGTGCAATACTTTGGCCAGAAGTGTTTTTCCGGCAACCAAACGTGTGGCAAGCTCGAAGTACTCAGCTTTTCCTGGATCGTCGCTCCAGTTTCGCTCTTCGAAGGCGATTGCGTCCGGAGCCAGTGTGATGTATCCACGCTCAGCGAGTTCGGCTGCATAAGCCTGATCGCTATCACCAGCCAGTCCCACAACCTCGCTTTTTCCGAGAACGAAATTCCCCGCATGCTGATGGTGGCAAAATATCGCTGCCCCGTTTTTTGCAACGGTCTTCGGCAACAAAAGATAGGCGGAAACGCGTTCTCCAGGCTCAGTGCAATAGGCGACTTTCTCGCGCACATATAGTCCGCAGTCCACCGACTCCAGAATTGTTGGCTCGAGCGGTGCCTTTGGCGGAGCCGGTCCTAAAAGTTGAGTTAGCTGTTCTCGTTTCGGCATAGTTTAGAGTCAGTCAGAAAGGCTTCAATATAGCAGTCGCGGAGCCGTCGACAAACAAGCTTGCGAACTTTCTGTTGGGGAGAACGGAGAGGTCGTGTGTATCTTTTTTCGATCGCCCCTTCGGTGCACAAAATATTCAACGGTTTTGAAAAATTCGATGAAGATAGTCTCAGCGGTGTGCGTTTTTTCAAGAAACGTCAACCCCTATTGAATGTGGCTCCGTAACTCCTTCTTCTTCTTCTTCTTCTTCTTCTTCTCTTTCTTCGCGCGGTGGTGCGCAAAAACTTTTGAGATTGCGCACCATGTTGGAGAACACGCAGTGTTGATGCGAAAACATCATCATGGATTTAGATCACAAGCCTTCACAATAGGCGGTTTTGAAGGCGCATGGAGTCAGTGGATCGCCGGAGAGCAGGTAGAATTGATGCGCCAACTTTATTGAGGAATCGAACAATGTTCTCCGGAATCGTCGAAGAGGTGGGAGTTGTATCCAAGGTCACCGAAAGTTCGGAAGGCACTCGCCTGAAAATCGGTGCCACCAAGATTCTCGAAGACGCCGTGTTGGGCGAGTCTATCAGCGTAAGCGGGGTTTGCCTTACTGTCGTCGAGTTCAACTCGACATGGTTCGATGTGGAGGCCACCATCGAGACACTGAGGTGCACTACATTAGGTGAGCTGCGCATGGGCGACAAGGTGAATCTGGAGAAGGCATTGAAGGTCTCGGATCGTCTTGGCGGTCACATCGTCAGTGGCCATGTCGATACTGTCGGCAGGGTTTTGGACGTTCAAGAGGAAGGTTTTTCGAAAGTGGTGAGGTTCGGCCTGGACAATCGCTGGTCTCCCTTTTTCGTCAAGAAGGGCTCGGTCACTGTAGACGGTGTGTCATTGACCGTAGTCGATGTAGGAACTATTACAGACGGTTCACATTCCGAACCTGGCAGAGGTTCGGGCAACAGCTCAATCTCAAAATTAGGTTCCGATGAATTCTGGTTCACCGTGGCGCTGATCCCGCACACAATGGAGGTTACCACTCTGGGTCGCTTCGTTGATGGCGGTAAGGTGAACATCGAGACAGACATCATCGCCCGCTATGTTGTTCGTCTTCTTGGAGAAAGTTTTCCGGCAATCCTTAACAAAGAAAGAGAATCTATTCTTTTCGGAAGAAATGATGGCTAAACTTGTTGATGTCAAGCTGGGAGCGTCCCGCTGACTCCGTACAGCACGTTGTTGGCACACGGCACGAGAATCTCCACCACGACATGAGGTACACGCGAGCCCACGACGCCGAATAGAGCAGGTGTCCCAGGGCTATTCTCATCGATGGAAGTGGCAACTCATCGATAAAACAGTTGGGTAACCGTGGACAACCAAAGGAATCTTACTTGTGACTCTTAACTTTAGAGAATTTTCAAATCCAGCGAGCGAAGGCTCATTAGGCCAGAACAAGAAGAACGGCAACGGCAAGAAGTCGAGGGTGGATGAATCGGGCGACAATTGTCGAGCAGGAGTTTGTGATAACACTCATAAGCCATTCAACTTTGATCGCACCAAGCTGAATGATTTCGACAAGGGCGGAGAGATCTTAGGATTCAATCTGAACATTGAAGGTAGTTATGGAAATGGTGCCGTGATGGAAAAAAGGGCTAAGTCTCAAGTATCAGAAGTGATTTTTGATTCGGTAGAGGATGCTATTTCGGATCTCGCGCAAGGCAAGTTTGTTGTCGTCGCAGATGATGAAGGTCGAGAAAATGAAGGCGACCTGATCTGTGCTGCTGAGCTGATAACACCATCCATGGTGAACTTCATGGTCACCGAAGCCCGCGGATGGGTATGCCTGGCTCTGGATTCAGCTAAAGCAAGACAGCTCGATCTTCCTCTAATGGTCGAGAAAAACAACGAATCTCAACAGACAGCTTTCACGATTACCGTTGATGCTGACACCAAGTTCGGTGTCACGACCGGCATCAGTGCATATGATCGAGCCACGACTATTCGGGTAGCGGTAGATGCCAGCGCCAAGCCCACCGATTTGAGACGTCCTGGTCACATCTCCCCGCTAGTAGCCAAAGACGGTGGCGTTCTGCGCCGGGCGGGACATACGGAAGCGGCGGTGGATCTGGCACGCCTGGCCGGACTGACTCCGGCTGGAGTGATCTGCGAGATCATGAATTCTGATGGCACCATGGCGCGGGTAAAGCAACTGAGAGAGTTCGCTACCAATCATGGATTGAAGTTCATCAATATAGCCCAGTTGATTGCCTGGAGACTGGAGAGAGAACGATTCGTAGTGCGCGAGGCGGAAGCCATATTCCCCTCTGCATACGGCACCTTCAATGTAGTGGCTTATCGAAACATTCTAGATGACACCGAGCATGTCGCTTTTGTAAAAGGCGATGTCGCCGACAAAAATGACGTCCTTATCAGAGTACACAGCGAGTGTCTCACCGGAGACGTGTTCGCCAGCCTCAGATGTGACTGCGGTCCGCAGTTGGAGGCAGCAATGGCGATGATCGCGCAGGAGGACTACGGCGTTCTTGTTTATTTGAGACAAGAAGGTCGAGGCATTGGACTATTGAACAAAATCAAAGCCTATGCGCTGCAGGATGAAGGACAAGATACAGTACAAGCCAATGAGAGTCTTGGATTCAAGTCCGATTTGAGGGAGTATGGCGTAGGTGCTCAAATTCTGGCTGATCTCGGACTGTCGTCAGTTCGCATAATCACGAAC
>CAYTDR010000503.1:0-6183 GCA_964436185.1 uncultured Candidatus Obscuribacterales bacterium
ACTTCGAATAAACTGATGCGCATGGACGCTTTGCCGTGCAGTTGATCCAAGGAAGTGACGTCATTCTCCTGGCAGCAGAAGCCGTGCTTCACCTCGCGCGCAACGATAATATCAAGACGAGGAGATTCTGTTCCTCACCAAGACGTACCACCGAACTCCTTCGCGACGAAGAGAGATAAATTTTTCTGGACGGCCGACCGTCAAATCGCAGGTATATCAAGCACTGAATATTCATTGACTGAGTGCGTTTCAACCAATTCGGGCGGGACTCTTGACATGCGATATTGAATCATTCACTGGGGTAAAACCCAGTACTGGTGAGACTTTGGTGGGGTAATTACGTGTTGTGATGATATACAATTCGTGATTACATTTGTTTACGTTGCAAAAACATAAATAGCAGTCAGAGGCGCACAGCTCTGATAGCGATGCTTTGCCGAAATCACATCATCATCATTCTGCGGGGAGTTGAGGATGTCGGACGGTTTAACAGATCGCGTGGTGCCTTCGCTTGCCGAGCGTTTGAGTCGGTACGAAGCTCACTTCGCGCTGCTCGAGGATCAGTATAATCCTCATAGGCCGACCAGCTATCTGGATCGAACAGTCGATTCGCTGGCAGCCACAGTGGTCTCGGACACCAAGACTCGTGCCGACATAACGCACTACACAGGCGAGTTTCTCAAGACCGCAGCTCTCTTCTCGCGCGGAGAAGGGGCGCTGCTATTCTCAGCACTCGCTTACGGCCTCGATCAAGCGCGACCGGATTCCCCGTTTCTGGAACAGCTTGCTGACTTCGGTCTTGGCTCAATGAAGGGCATGACCATGAGAGCGGGCTTTGGAATGGTTGCGCGAAGCAATGGCTTCGCACCAACCAAAGGCATATTCATGGGTATGACAGGCAGAGCGACAGACGCAGTCTTCGATCGGCAGAGCATCATGGACCCTTCCTTAGGGTTGTCTCGACTGGCAGGTGCTGTCGGCAACCGCAATGTCTGGATGTTCGACGCAGCCACGTTCGTCGCCGCAGAAGGAATGTTCGCCACCATAAATAGGACTACCGGCGGTGCGCTGGTTCGCAATCAAACTGCGTCAGGAATGGTTATGGGCGGCTCGTTCGGGTTCGTCAACGGCGGGTCTGCAGAGCTCGTGCGTCAACAACAATTCAAAGAAGATCTCGACATCGGAAGAATCATGCGGCTTGGCCTTATGGATGCCGGAGTTGGTGCTCTTGGTGCCGGCGTCGGTATAAAGGCGACAGATCCAAGATTTCAAGCTCGCCTGGCGAAGATGTTCGAACCTAAACCGGAGCCGCCACCTCCGCTCGAACGACCGACTCTCAATATGGGACCGACAGTACAACAGACTCCAAACGGACTTCGTTCGCTCAGGTTACTCGGCTCCATGCGAGCGCACGGGTCCATCGCTTCCAGCGTTCCGCTGGGACGGCAATCCATAATAATCAACGCCATGGCACCATTGATGGTAGGAGATCAGGCCCTGCCGAAAGGCGTAACGGAGCGACAAGCCTGGGATGATTTCCATGGGCAGTTGGCAGCAGCCAAGAGACTGGGGATTGAAGGAATCAGCACTGACGTCTGGTGGGGAAAGATCGAGCCAAGACCGGGTGAGTTCAATTGGAACTATTACGACATGCTCAGTTCGTCGATCTCCAAGCATGGACTGAAGTGGGTGCCAATCCTTTCCTTCCACCAATGTGGTGGCAACGTTGGTGACAATGTCTACCAACCGATACCATTCTGGATCTGGTCTATGGCTCAAAAGAGAGCTGGCTCTTCCAATCCTGACGCTGCCAAGTTCGTCAGCGAGCAAGGCAACGCCAGTCCTGAATATGTCTCATACTGGGCCACGCCTCTGGTGATCGACCGCTACTCGCTGGTTATGCGCGAGTTCCAGCAGAGATACGCAGGCAAAGCGCATAATATATCGGAGATAAACATCAGTCTTGGTCCTGCAGGAGAGCTGCGTTTTCCATCCTACAATGGGCACGACATCAACTCCGGCTATCCGACAAGAGGAGCACTCCAGGCTTATTCGGACCTGGCTCGTAGCGCCCTGGTCGATTTTGCCATCAAAAAATACGGAAGTGAGAATGCTGTCCGAGAAGCCTGGGGAGCGGAGTTCGGTCAAGGAATCGAGCCACCCCGTGACGTCAGCCGTTTTTTCCGGGAAGGCAAACATATGTCCACCCAGTACGGCAGAGACTTCTTCGATTTCTACTCCGGCACTCTCGGGCAGCATTACAACATGGTCATGGGAGAAGCGGCAAGAATCTTCTCTACTCCCGGTGCGCCATTCGCCGGCATCGATCTGGGCATGAAAATGCCAGGGATTCACTGGCGAGTGGGAGAAAATCAGGGCGGCCACACTGTTCTCGGCGACCGGCTTTCCGAGCTATCGGCAGGTCTGATTCGCACCAGTAGCGGTGACTGGCATAGCAACGACCTCGGCCGCGGTTACCGACCACTATTGGAAACGGTCGCCCGACTGAAACCTGAGCGAGGACGAATCGTGCCACACTTCACAGCGCTGGAGATGCCTGACGGACACGAAGGACCGGAAGTAAAATCAATGCCGCACACCTTGTCCCGCTGGGTAGGCATGGAAGGACGGCGACTGGGATTGCACATGAAAGCCGAGAATGCATTGGGCCACACGATTTATGACCGGAGCTCCTGGGACAGAATGCGTTCCGTCCTGGCCACCCCAGGAAATGAAAACGGATACTATCACGGGCTCACCTTGCTGAGAATGTCAAACGTGCTCGAGAGCGTCGTGTCACAACAACAAATCGGCGAGATCAATCAGTACAGAACGTACGACAGTGCTCAAGCCCGCTAACTATGAAGGAAATGGTCGCAGGGTTGGTGCTGCCCCAACAGGTTCGATCCCTCGCTCCTCTCTCTGGAGATCCTGCGATGCTGACTCTATATGTAGAACCATGGTCATCTCATTGTTCTACTGAATGCAATACCACGATAAGTACTAAGCTTCGTTACTCTTCATGATTATCAGCTTCTATCGATAGGATAGACTACGCTCGATTTTTTTGCTCGTCATGTTTCTTTAAATCAAACATAACCACACCGAATTTGGTGCCTAGTAGCTAACGCAGGCTAAACAGGCAGACCTGCTCCCATGCAAGTGCGAAACATTTCTTCTCACTAGACATGCACCAGCCACCACGGGAGATGCAGCGCATATACATTCACTATACGACCAATCATTATGACATGCTGCTGCAACAGTCTCAGCGTGCCACTAAATCAGGTTGATCTGTCGAGCCGGATTAGCATGGTGTCATCCTTATCAAAGAAACGGAAAGCAGCTTCTACCAGCCGGTGCGAGCGGAATTCGACAGACTCCCGAAGCAGGGGGAACACTGAATTAAAATGTTGAATTCAAGACGTTCACCCACATCGTAGCGAGACTGTTTGCGAGGAGCTGTTTACAGCTCGATCTCGAGCATAGTCTCGCATTGTGCCTCGTTGACCGACGAAACTAGTTAGAGTGCCTCTGCCTCGCATTTGTTCCCGAACAAGAACACCAAGTTACGTCTCACTCCTGGCAACAGATCCTTGCCGCCATGATAAATTTATCCGTCTGACAAATGAGGAGAATCCAGATGCAAAGAGTAACAGTAGTTGCCAAACTAGTGGCAAAGCCAGGCTTGGAATCGCGGGTGAAGAAGGAGCTCCTGAAGATGGTCGAGGAGACTCACAAAGAACCGGGCTGCATAAATTACGACCTGCATGTGCGCGCCGACGATCCCAAAACGTTCCTATTCTATGAAAACTGGGTCTCGCAAGAAGCGCTTGACGAGCACATGGCAACTCCTCATTTTAAGCATCTCAAAGCCGTCGCCGCTGATATTTTCGCCGCCGATCCGGAAATATTACTCTTCGAACTGATTAGCGAACCGAAACCAGCACGACGTTAAGAAAAGGGTAAACAGGGATCTTTTTCCATCATTAATCGTGGAATCTGGCGCCTTGAGGGGATAAATGATTATGTCCACATTATTGCTATGATGTGGGACACCAACAATATTCAGGGTTAAGTGCAGCAATTTATCTGAGAGGAGAAACCTCTGATGTTCAATAGGTTCGCAGGCATTGTGAAGAGCATGTTCAATAAGGGGATGAAAAAGCTGGAAACCCCAGAAGTCCTTGCCGAACAAGCTCAAATGGAGCTGGAGACCAATGCCAAGAAGATCAAAGAAGCCCTGATAAGTGGCATTACCACGGAAAAATCTCTCGATAGACAGTTGAAAGAGAACGCGCAGAAAGCACTCGAATGGCAGAAACGAGCTGCAATGGCTTTGCAGCAAGGTAATGACGATCTGGCCAAGCAATGTCTGTTGAAAAAGCAAGAACACACGCAGTTGGAGCAGAACTTGAACGCTCAGATTGATGAGCAGAAAAGCGCCAATGCAGCTTTGAAAAAACGATTGTCAGATGCTGAAGTCGAATTGAGGAATTTACACACCAAGAAGAAGGAGTTGCTCGCGCGCGGAAAAGCCAACGACGCACTGGCAAGTGCCAACGAACATCTCTCCAGCTCGCCGAGCTCAGGAGCCAGCTCATCATCTTCCATGGACCGCTGGGAACAACAGATCCTGGAGAAGGAAGCAAGGAATGAAGCCTTGCGAGAGCTGCGAGACGAACCGCTGGTTGATGAGCTCAAACTGCTCGAGCAAAGCGGAGTTTCCGATGTGGACCTGGAACTGGCTGCGATGAAGGCGCAAATATCATCACGCCCGGCAATTACTTACAAGGAAACCGGATCGCCAAAACTGATTGAGGACACCCACGACGCAACTATCGTCGAAGAAGTGGAAGACGAGAAAAAGTAGAATCGCCGGCGAACATCAACATGCTAAATGTTCGCCACAGTCAAATCTGATTCATCAAGAATGTGGAAAAGCTCTCGAAGAACGCGTCAAAAGTTTTTCGATGCTTGGCAAACTCCGGCACCTGATCCAATGCCGTTCCCATGGCTTTCATCCACGCATCCCGCTCGTTCTGTCCGATGGTAAAGGGCAAATGCCGTGCGCGCATCCGGGGATGCCCACGCTCTTGACTATACGTGTTCCGGCCGCCGGTTCGCTGAATGAGAAAGAGAGCCAACTTACGTTTGGGTTCTTTCAAATCTTTAGGATAGAGCGGCCGCAAAATCAGGTCGTTCTCAACAACTGCATAGAACGCATCTACGAGTTTGTTAAACGGCTCTTCGGAACCGACGCTTCCATATATGTCAGACACGGGATCATGAATTTCCATCCCGTAGATTATACCTGAGCCAACCTCAGGTGGCGGGAGCTGCTTCGTTCGTGCTTGTCATGCCTGGTTTTGGCGCCGTGATGCTTACTAATTCGTCGTGATTTGCCGACTGACCGCTCTGCATGTCTGACAGGTGTTCCAACTCGGACTGTTCGAACTACATGCATGATCCTTTTGCAAGATTCCTGGTCGCCGTCGATTGAGACGAGTGAGGGTTTCGTTTCAACCTGAGAAGTTTCAATTTTCTTCAACAGAGTTAGTTGCGTGTAACTAGTAAAGCTGTCGAATAGGGGTTGGGTAATCATTTCTATTCTCCGAACATCAATTCGAAAATGCACTGTAATACTATGTCCGGCAAGGGTGGTGCCGAAATAGGTTTAGGCGCATGTGCCGTGCGTGATTACGCAAATCGTGCCGGCTGCAGCTTTTCAGACCGATCGCATGCCTACCGAACTATCCGACTCGTTTGTCTGCTCAAGCTCGAAGAAGCTCAGCCAGATTATTCATTGCCGTGGTAGCGCATCTTCACCGTCAACTCACATTTAGGAGCAATCTTTCGGAACTTGTCACTTCCCTCAGAAGTGATCCGCGGACAGGCAATGATCCACAGTCGTTGCAACGTTCCAAGCTTGGCCAGCTTGATCAGACCACTATCAGTCAGTTCATTGCTTTTGATCACCGAAAGCGACTTCAAAGTGCGTATCTGCTTGAGTACATCGATCTGATCGTCCGAGATCTTACTCAGCTCCAGGCGAGCTAGTTTTTTTAAACTGCAAATCGGTAGAAGATCGCCCGAATCAAGCTGGGTGTAAGCATACTCCAGCCGTGTCAGATTTTTCATTTTTTGAATCTGTTCCAGCACTTTGGGAGTTAGCCGCTTGCA
>CAYTDR010000504.1:0-6177 GCA_964436185.1 uncultured Candidatus Obscuribacterales bacterium
GAGACCGCTTTCGAGAATAAGGGCGATGGGACCTTCTCTTTAGAGCGAGACGGCAGAACCTTCACCTACGACAGTCGCACTGAGCAGATGAACATCAAGGGCGACCACTGCGATAGAACGGTTGATGTATCTGGAAGAATTCCCGACGGTGCCGAGAAAAAGGGATCGCTGGATTATGCCGGCGGTAGCATCGATGTATATAGAACCAGGGAAGGTGACAATCTCCTTGTCAGAGACGGCCGAGTAATTGGTCGGGAACGAGAAGGACGATACGAGTTCACCAGCGGAGACAGCACATTCCGCGAAGTGAAACTATCCCAGGATGCTAACGGTCGTTATCAACTGGACAGCTTCCAACAGTTCCGTGAAATCAATGGACAACCAAGATTGGTTCGAAGTAAAGACGGTCCGATCACTACTCAATACTCATTCGATGCCCAGGGCAAACCTGTTGAGCCACCGCAGAGAGTGGCCATCGTCACGTCACTGGAAGAGATGGATGCCCTGCGAAACAAGGTGACCGATGGCAACCCATTGAGAGTTTTGTTAGGCGATCCCAACCATCCTGAGTCAGCACGCCGCTTCCTGCTCCAAAATCACGGAGACGGAATTGCATCGACCACAGAGTTCGTAAGGGTCGATGGACAGATGCAACCACGCACGGTGCTGCATGCAGGCGGTCAAGATTACTTATGGAACGCTGCTTCACAACAACTCGGTGTCAGATCTCCGGACGGAGAGATTCGCGGACTGTCTGCGGAAGAGCTTCAAACACTGGGACGTAGCTCTGATGAGCTTCGAGACCTGGTTCGCTTGTTACACAGAAGAAACCAAACAGGTGAAGCCGTAGGTGGTACCGCTTTCCGCTGGCCGACCGATCGAGACCAACTAGAAATCATCCAACATTCTACCGAAGATCGCGATGGGGATGGACAGCCTGATACCGTCGGTACTACCACAGTAGGACCTACGCCTGAGGCCGGTTTCGTTGTCGCTGACAATTCAGGTCGGACTACGACCACTATTCGCCCCGATGGTGCAATAGCAGCTCGAGACAATGGTGTAGAGTCATGGACATTCGATCCGACTGCCGGATTCGATTCAACTGACTTCCGAGTTACCGATGCTGGATTAACTCATAAACCTTCAGGCGTCACACTAGACGAGGAAGGTAATGTCAAAAACCCAGACGGTTCTTACTGGGTCGATGCCGAGGGGAACACCTATGAACAAGGTGAGCACTTCGGACTACTTCTCGAAGAAGACGATAGCTGCAGCATTGGTGAAATGGCTGCAGAACGAGCGGAGATAGCGGCAAAGAAGGGAACCATGATGGCTCTTGGTGCCGCAGCCGTAAGCTTGTCTCTATCGGGGAACCCCTGGGCCGCAACCGCACTGGCAGCAGCAGCACGAAACGTAATCAATAGCGTGAGCTGCGAGCACGCGGTCAATCACAACGAAATAGAGTTCGCTAAATCATTTGCCAATTCAATCGACAACCTCGTCGGACGCGGAGTCCACGTGGCCACTAATGCTAACTCAGTATCTCCCGCTCTCTCGAGTACCTATACTCGTGCAGAGTTGATGGAAAGCGCTATGTTCGGCGGCGGAATGCTCTCCGGTCCCACTGAACTGGCCCTGACATTTGCGCAAGACAGGAATCTGATCACCGATCCCAATCAGCGACGAGAAGCGGCTGCCGCCGCATAACAGCGATGGACGAGACTATCTTGACTGAACGGTGGATAATTTTCGTGAGCACGTCCACAGAACCTCGTCGCCAACGCATTTGAAGAGTATGTTCTCAAGTGCTTGCCCCGCATTTAGGAAGAAGACCCACTGAAATCTTACAAGGTGGATTTTCTTCCACTCTCTCCATCCTTGCCTGGCAAGGCTTTGAGCAGCATGGAAGAATTTCAGCGACTCTTCTTCCTGGAGCGAAGGAGGCAAATGGACGAAGGTTCGGAGCTGAAATTCACTTGACATTCGCAATAAATTGCTTGACAATTGGTGGTTACCTTACTACGTCCAAAAGCCTCAAACGTTATTAGCTTTCTCGACTTTTATCGAGGGGTTGTTTTCGATGGCGAATCCAGAAGAAATTGATTACTCGTTGGACCAAAGGTCCACGACCACAACTCCTGACGATACGACGTCAGCGACGCTGAGAGATTATGTCGTCTCTGCGACACTGCCTGGTCGTCCAGATGATAGAAGATCAGAGTCAGATGACGATGATGATGATGATGATGATGATGACAGCACCGATGCAGGATCCGATTCGCTAGACACTACAGATTCAGCTAGCGACGCAGCAGATCCAACTAAAGCTCTTACCGACGAATTTCATCGAGCTCTGCTTCGTGGCAATATCAAAATTGACGAAACCAGGGCCGACACCTATACGGATAATGATGACTTTGGCATCGTTAGTGCCGAGCAACTGAATCTTGAAACTCAAGACGCTGCAGCTGAGGTCGATGATCCCACCGAAACTACAGACAATCCTCAGGGTGGGGAGCAAACAGAAAGCCTCTGGGGCCGAGCCTGGAATGCGTTCAATCAGAATGTGATCGAACCGGCCGTTGATTATGTTTCCGACCTGTTGAACTTAGATTTTAATGACTGGTTCTCGGGAGAGGACGTCGACTTTGAGAGTGAAGAAGATCTTGAAGGAGACCAGGGAGAAAATAACAACTCGAGCAACAACTCCCTTTGGACTGCCAGCGGCCAATTCTGGGACGACTTGATAGGCGAATTTGGCGAAGCTTCGAGGCATGCTGCCAAAGGCGACATAATCGACTCTGAAGGTCCGGACGGTGAAAGCCAGAGACTGAGAGCCGTGAGTGATTTTAACGAAGCCAGCGGCTATCAAATGTTCGAAAACGTTGATACCGGAGAACGAGTCTTGAGGGCCGGTAACAACCAGGTAGCCATGAGAGAAGTTGGCGGTCGTGGCTCGGGTACATGGGAAGGCACCATGGATGATGGCCGCATTGCTCGTGTGGACAAGGCTACTCCTGGAAGCATTGAGATATTTGATGAAAATCATAATCGTGTAGAGCTGGTCGAGGATGGCAATTACACCCGATTTGTCGACACGGGCAACGGTGTGCGTGAAATTTCGGTTCGCAGCGGACAGCCGACTAGAGAGCAGATCGCAGAACTGGGTAATGGAAACTTCGAGTTTCGATACCAGGGCGACGATGGCAAACCGACCGTCACAACCGTGACTCGGGACGGTGGCCGCACTGTTACAACAACTCTGCAAGAAGGCGAACCCCCGCGCATGATTGTAGAGCAGGGCGGGCAAACTTTAGCTTTTGACGGCGACAGCTGGGCTTCAGTCGATTCGAACGGGCGTGTGACGCCGATGGCAGCCGTGGGCAACATGCTGGTCCAGGTCGTCCCTGAGCGAGATGGTGAGGGACGGGAAACAGGTCGTCAATGCACTAGAACTGACATGTTCAATAATGCGGAGCAAGCCGCCCTTGAACTCGCGAGAAGAAATGGTCACGCCTGCGAGGCTCCCGAAGTTCCTCCAGCGCCAGTAGCGACTGTTACCTCGGCGGATCCCTCAGACCCTACCGAAAGGCAGTCTACGACTATTGTCGATAATCAACGCGACGAGCGTGTCCAGGTCACCGAACGTGGTGCCACCATTTTCGACCAGTTTGATGCAGATGGAAATCCTAGCGAGACCCCCAAGTACGATATAACCAGGGCTGGTGAGCTGACGGATGTAGATGCCGATGGTAATCCTATTGCCAAGATCAGCAGCGAAGGGTTCAACGATCTGGTCGATGGCATGTTCTTGGATCTGGAAGGCGGATTGTATGCCGAAGAATTCTGGGGAGAAGAGTGTCTTTACGATGGTTGCGAGTCCACTATCGAGCATGCCGAGCAATTAGCTAAGGTGGAGAGCGTCAGCAACATGGTGGATGGTGACATGCATGCTTCCATATCACTGGTTACGGGCGGAAACGTAGATGCCGCATTGGGCCGGGCTCGCTCAGGCTTCTCGAAAGCTTCATCAGTATCAGCAGATGGCAGCCATATAGCGCAGGCACAAGTCGCTATGATGATTGCTCGTGCATCCGCCATGTTAAGTCAAGTTGAACACGGATACTCTACTGTGAAGATGGCAGACGCGACCGGTGCTTTCGGCGGATTCGATAGAACTGAAGTGGCCAAAAGAGCAGCTCTCGGTGGCGGAATGGCTGTCAACGTTCGAGACTATGCTGAAGAACGCGGACTAACAGACAGACCCGAAGATCGCGATCGAGCAACGACAACGGTGTAGTCTTTGAATCATGGTTTTTCGAGGAAGCGAAGCGGCGGACCGGTAGTAGGTAGGCACACGTCTACTTATTGCAATTTTTGACATTCAGGATAAGAACCGCGATTGTCGATCTTGGCATAAATCATCCGCGCACAAATTCGCATGCCGCACCAAACACAGCGCAGCACGAGCCTCTAGTTTAGGTTCGACAAAGATTGTAGCACCACCTGTGGGGCGCGTCCAGGCACCACTCGCGCACCATGAAAGGAGTCGCAACGAATAATCGACGAAAGGCGCGGTTGGTCCTAGAAGACGCCAATTGCCGCTTCAAAGCCGCACTTGAGACACTTCGGTTCGCCTTGCAACTGCGCATTGCAAATATCACAGCGGTCGTCTCGAGAGAGAAGCGACTCAGCTTCATCCATATCGATTGCCTTCCAAGAACCTGTAATCATGCCGGTTGCGCAGGTATCAAGGTGATCGGCTTCCGCTTCTCTGTGTGTGCTTCTGAGCAAGTCAGCAAAACTTCTCAGTAGTCGAGCTGTATCCGGGTGATCTGATCCCAAAACCTTGCTCTTGATTGCCAACGCTCGTTTGTATGCAGGTTCTGCATCATGATAGCGTCGCTGAACGTGAAATAGAGTAGCTAAATTATGAAGAGCACAAGCGAGATCTTGATGCTCGTCACCCAGCTCCCTCTCGTAAATTCGTACGCACTCTTTGGCAAGCGGTTCGGCTCCGCTATAGTCCCTGACGTTGTAATAGAGACGCGCAAGGGCATTCGCGCTTTGAGCTACTGCGATGTGCTCTGACCCAAGCACCTTCTTCTTGATGTTGAAAGCTCTCAGATGATACGGAATAGCATCGCCGAAACGCTCTTGCCGAGCCTTGATGTCGCCCAGGCTGGATAGAGTATATGAGAGTGGTGGCTTGTCTTCCCCAATCTGCTCTGCTAGTGCCAGTGCCAGTAACCATTCACTCTCAGCGGCGTCCAGGTTGTTTTCGTGCTGAGCTCGTTCCGCGGTCTCCTTGTGAGCCTTCCACGTAGTGAGTGGATCCTCTTGTTCTTCTGCTGGGTCCTGTTGAACTTGAGTAGGTTGCTGCAGCTCTGTTGTATTACCGGAGCGGGCACCAGTTTTTCCAAACTCGAATCCGTCCGGCATGGCTATCTGTTTTTGGGTTGAGACGCGGCCGGGAGGTGTAGGAAGTGCGGGTTTCTGCGGTGCGGCTGGGGGGATCGGTTTCTTCTGTTGCGGAGGAGTTGGTCCTTGTGAGTACGTATCGGTTCGTACCTTCTCGAGATCTTTCGATTCCATAGCAGGTAGGGAGGTGTGACTGTCGTCAGGCAGTAACTTTATTATCTTGCCGGTCTTGCGGTTCTTCTTCTCGTCACCATCTTTACCGTCACTAGCGCCCTGGTCTCCGTTGTCCCCGCCCCTGTTAAAGGCTGGATGTGCAGAAGTCCCTTTCTTCCAGTCCGAGGCGGTGACAACCGTAGGTCCGGTTTTCAGTTTTCTCGCTTCATCGGGTCTATCTGTAACTTGCAGTAGATCGGCATAGTTGCCGACCAGCTTGCTCAAGTCGGGGTGGTCCGCGTCCATGGACCCTTTCTTGATTTTCAGAGCTTTCTTGTAGTAAATCTCGGCTTTGTCGTATTCTTTGCGGGCATGGTAGATCATTGCCAGGTTGCCAGCAAAACAGGCAACATCAATGTGATCGGGACCAAGAACCTTTTCGTACATTTTCAAGACGCGCTTGCAATGACTAGCAGCGTCCGTCAGTTTACCCTGGTGCCAGAGACATTCACCCAGTCTTTCTAGTGTGTAGGCCAGGCGCCGGTCGCTATCGCCAAAATCTTCTGCTTCTTCCAGAGCCGCAATCCAGTTGGTCTCTGC
>CAYTDR010000505.1:0-6165 GCA_964436185.1 uncultured Candidatus Obscuribacterales bacterium
TGAAAGAATAGGCGAAGATAAGCGCGCCATAGTCGATTAGTTCGAACACTTTGTCGGCAATCGTGGCTGCGCTATCGCAGAGCTGTTTCTCAACTGCATCCAGGGTTGCCTGGCACTTATTGCAGATTTCTTCCTTTGTTTGAGCGTCCTGAATGGAGAGCAAAACCTGGTTGCAGAGATGGAATATCGGCGCCATAGCAGGTTGTGCATCAATAAGCATCTTGCCTGCCTGATTGAGCTGCTCGCGCAGCTTATCGGGTGTCTCAGGCTTGTCCGAGAAACCTTCCGCCAAGATTGTCTGAAATACCGTAATCGCTCGCAAGGCTAATTCGGCAGCGCCTGATAGAAGATCGTCTTTGATTGGTTCGATCAGTTGCGAGATACGGTCGCGCTCGTCCCCAGCCATTGAGTTCCCTCCACTTGGTTGACATCTGAGAGAAATTATTCCATTTAAGTTTAGCCGGTTTGAGAGGAAATATTGCTTGTCGCTTCACTTTCTATGCATAACTCATAAGGGCGACGAACGACCCGGTCTTGGCTTTAAGAAGTGCTCTGCCCGCTTGGGATTTCTGACAGTGCAGCAGCCTCATTCAGGTGGCGCGTCAGATACGTTACTTTGTCTTCCGGGGTGATATGTGCCCAGGGAAGGCACTCGTCTTGTGGAATGTCCCGAAAGACATAGTAGTCGAGCGCCGGAAGATTCTCCTGATTTCGTTTAAGAGCCTTTTTCCAATCTCCCAGGCGCCCGGCTGTGCGAGCAATTTCGATAAGAACCGGAGTCAAGCGCCGGTCGCCGCGTGACAGCAGCGCCTGAATATCGCTCCAGTTGTGGCTTTCTGGACGGACTTCGATGCCCAGCTTAGCGAAATTTTTGCGCAGGTGCTCGATTTTTTTACCCGAGGAACGATCACGACCCATCAATTGAAACGGCGTTTGTGCTTTCGGAACAAAGGAGCTGACGCCCAGCGTGTAACGTAGCTTTCGATATTTCTTCTTCAAGCGTGTCAGCAAAGTGACAGTCTCGGTGAGGTCTTCTTCGATTTCCCAGGGCATTCCGACCATGCCATAGAACTTGATTGCCTCGAGCCCTCCTGTTTCAGCGGACTCGACAGCGTTCTCAATCTCCTGGTTCGATAGGTTCTTTTTCATGATTCCGCGCAATCGTTCCGAACCGGATTCGATTGCGATGGTGACCGACTTCTGACCGAGCGAAACAAGATTCTCAACTAGGGTTCTGTCGAGAGTATCAGCACGAACGGATGCGATCGATACATTTAAATCCCGCTGCATAAGCCGTTCGACCAGCTCGCCGAACTGGGGGTGCTCTGTAATCGACGGTCCCATCAGCCCGACTTTTTGAGTATGAGGAAGGGCGAGATCGATTTTGCCGAGCACTGTATCGATGGAGGCAGAGCGGAACGGTCTGGTCAGGAAACTAGCCAGGCAAAATCTGCATTCCTGCGGACACGATCGCACGATCTCGACAAGAAAAACATCTCCCCACGAGGCTTCTTTAGACAGAAGCAGCGAATGCGCTACATAGTCATCGGGGGCGCGGTAGACCTCTTTTGTCACTCGTGCGGGAACACTGTCTTCGATTGGAGTTACGCTCAGAAGCGGTCCGCCCGCGGATTCGTAATGGCACTGATATAGCGACGGAACATAAATTCCTGGCACCGATCCGAGTGCACGCAATTTCTCCGCCCTCGTCTTTCCTGACAGTTGGCGGTATTCTTGCATAAAGCGAGGAACAGTCACCTCAGCATCACCCAGCAGAATTACATCGAAAAAATCTGCGTACGGTTCTGGGTTAGCGGTCAAAACCGGACCGCCAGCGAACACCAAGCGCTCGTCATTTTTTCTATCTGCAGAGAGCCATGGTATGCCAAAGCGTTCGAGTTGCCGAAGGACCTCAATAAAATCGAGTTCCCATGACACAGTGAAGCCGAACAGCTCACCCTGCTCACATCCCGATTCAAATATGTCTGAAAAGCTTCGTTTGACTGAGATGCTGGGATCCTGCTCCATTAGCCACCAGATCAACTGAAAACCCAGCCCTGACATACCAATTGAGTAGGAGCTGGGAAAGCACCAGGTGACAAGGAGCGCGTCGCTCTGCTTCTTTATGGATGGTACCAGCCTGATCTCTGTTTGGAACATGCTGTAAATTGTCTCATGAAAAACAGAATGCAGCCGACGGAAAGGTTAAGGGGCGCAACATCTCTAATTGTTCGATTTCAGGTGATACTGTATATGGTGTTATTGAACAGCCTGTCGCTTCGGAAATAGTTCCAGTTTGAATTTCACAGACGGTATCAAGCGCAGCGAGGAAGTTCGCCTACAGCCATCGTATCAGTGATCAGAAAGCGCTTAAGGACTCTAAATCGTTTCGATTTCGGATCTACTAGTATTGGCTAAGCTCTCCGAAATCATCACAGAGACATGAGTGAGCCGTAAGCACGCCCATGTCGTTATACTCCCGGCTCGAAAGCTCCACAATGGTTTTCATCGCTAAATCTGATGCTGTGCGTTCGAAGGCTCGCAATCCAGGTGATTGTGACGTGGATGTAGCCCCCTGCGCATTTAGGGGCACAGGTGACCGCACGGTCGCTGTTTAAGTTGCGGGCCACGAAACAGGAGGAGCGTTTTGTGGTTCTGTGGAGATAACAAGACTGATTTGCTTTAGACGCTTCAGCGAAAATATCCAAGCGAGCCATAATTCCCGCGGTCATTCCAAGGGGTAATCCAAGAGCTGGTTGTCAGTAACGCGTCTTATATCTTTGGCAGTCGGGGAAACGCGGCGGTAGGCAGAATTATCGGACGGTTGCTGAATTGTCTCTTGAAAGAACCTTATGGACGGACAGGCAGATGCCTCGCCCAATCACTACCCAAGCTCTGGAAGAACTGATGGGCATTAAGAACGTCATCGTAAGTAATTTTGGGTTGCGTTGTCAGCCGTTTCCGGTCGCGCCGCGTCCATTCACTGATTGGTTGTGTTCGACACTTTTCGGCCCTTGGTGTAGTGCCGACGATAGCCACCCCGAGAGGATGACCACAACTGTTGCAGGTAACCCGTACAACCAGTACTCCTGGCTCTTCACGGAGTAATTCAATGCCATCTTGCCTGAAATACATTGAGCAAAATCGGCAAGATTTTTGCTGGAAATATTCTTGGATTGCCTGAAAACCACTAGCATGGTTTTCGCCCATGTTAAACCGCCACTTCTAGATTCGCTTTGCGAACTGTAAGATCACACGCCCCGACTAAATGTTATTGTTAATGGTTTATTTGTCACTGAAGACCACGAAATTATTTTGAGAGAAAAATCGTGATCTAGTGACAAGGATTATACTTGAACGAAAACATTTTGCACTAGTAGTAATCGCGATTTTCTTGAATTCAACTGATAAAAGCGGACGTTGATACCACCGATGGAGAAAGATACTGATGACGCATATTGAAGAAATATCGGCCATGGAAATATTGGATTCACGAGGGAATCCAACGGTCGAGGTAACTGTAGTACTTTCTAATGGTGCCGCCGGTAGAGCCGCGGTTCCATCCGGTGCCTCCACCGGTAGTTTCGAAGCCGCGGAATTGAGAGATAAAGATCCCTCCAGATATGGTGGCAAAGGCGTGCTAACGGCAATCAACCATATACATGATGAGATCAGCAAAGCTATTGTTGGTGCCTCTGCTCTCGAGCAGTCTTTGATCGACAAAGAGCTTCAACGGATCGATGGTACGGAGAATAAATCGCGCCTTGGTGCTAATGCCATACTTGGTGTCAGTTTGGCGGTAGCCAAAGCGGCGGCAAATGCTCTGGGTATGCCATTGTTCCGATATGTGGGCGGAGTATCCGCATGCCTCCTTCCCGTTCCATTAATGAATATTTTGAATGGTGGCAAGCACGCCGAGGATGGCGTGGATCTGCAAGAGTTCATGGTCGTGCCAGTTGGCGCTAGCTCCTTTGCAGAGGGTCTCCAGTGGGGCACTGAGGTTTATCACGCACTAAAGTCGGTGCTACATAAAAAAGGACTGAGCACCGGGGTTGGTGACGAGGGGGGATTCGCACCATCGCTCAAGACGAACGAGGCTGCACTGGAATTGATCGTTGAGGCAATAGAAAAGGCGCAGCTCAAGCCAGGCGATCAGATTGCTTTAGCTTTAGATCCGGCCTCGACCGAATTCTTCGAAAACAATAAATACCACCTGAAAACTGAAAATCGGTCACTCACTAGCTCAGAGATGGTGGATTATTATGAGAATCTGACCCGCAATTATCCGATTGTCAGTATTGAGGATGGGTTGGCTGAAGACGATTGGGATGGCTGGAAGGAACTTACCGAAAGACTCGGGGAGCGCATCCAGCTGGTCGGTGACGATCTATTCGTGACCAATACCAAGCGACTGAAGCGTGGTATTGATAGTGGTGTAGCTAACTCCATTCTGATCAAACCCAACCAAATTGGAACTCTCACTGAGACGATTGAAGCTATCACCATGGCGGGCGAAAACAGATATACGTCGGTCATGTCTCATCGATCTGGTGAAACCGAGGATGCCACCATCGCCGATTTGGCAGTGGCACTACGGACGGGGCAGATAAAAACTGGTGCACCTTGCAGATCTGAGCGAACAGCGAAGTACAACCAGCTGCTAAGAATCGAGCGCGATCTGGGCAGAACAGCTATATATAAAGGTCTGAGCGCTTTCGCAGGTAACCACAAACGGGAGCCAGTCGCTTCGACCGCCGGTTAACCCGGAGCTAACAAAGCGATCTTGTCACTACCAGTGATGCGTACAGATATTTCCTTAACCACCTGCTCCGTATACGGTGCCCCCGGAGTAAATCTAGTCTGCACCATCGAGAGAAGTAGCCATGGATATTTCTTGATACCACCAAGCTAACCTTCTTCACTCCCCCTGGTACCACAGCAAATCGCCTTCCTGAACCTTGGAGCGCCGCTTCCTTCACACAGAGCGGCGCTCTTTCGCGTATAGCGCCTGATTCCATAGGAACCAGGCTTCACGCCCTAGTGCACCTGTGTCGACCGATGAACTATCGCCCACCTGCTGGCATTGGAATGACCAATGAACCAAGATAGCCCCAAACCCGGTATCACGATCCACTCGGCCGTAGGCGAGCCTCGCCTAGTACGACGTAAGAGGAACGCTTGAATCCATCATAGCAAGCCGCTTGGCCGGAGCGATGGCGTTCCGCGGCCAGGTGCCACCGCGAACCTGCCGCGATGTTCTAAACGCCCAACAAATTCACCATAGCCCCAAAGCTGGTATCACATCGCGGCCGTCTTCGAATCGAGCATCGATTCACCGTAGCCCCAAACTTGGTATCACGTCATTTTTAGCCGAGAAATCGACAGTGCTCGCCCATGTCCGATGTACTCGAATCGCTCGAATCCCGCATAGTAAGCCAGTCGACCGAAGCGCCGGCGCATCTTCGAGTCAACAACCAATTCAAAATAGCCCCAAACCTGGTATCACGACAGTTGC
The DNA here is from genome assembly GCA_964436185.1 of uncultured Candidatus Obscuribacterales bacterium. GTDB lineage: Bacteria > Cyanobacteriota > Vampirovibrionia > Obscuribacterales > Obscuribacteraceae > CAYTDR01. Next base: position 5,516 of record CAYTDR010000505.1, read on the forward strand.
CGTCAACGAATCAACTGTGAACTATTTCTCTGCTTTCTCGCCTCTGGCAATTGAATTGATAGGGCCGAGTCTGGTCAGTTCAGAGATTGTTCTATATCTACCGATGTATAAGCCATCTATGTATTGATCAACATAACTGCTGCAGGACATCTTCACTGCGTTTTGCAAAACGAACTGGTCTCTCGAGCGACATGCCCAGGAGCCGCTCACTCCATCAGCCATGTAATAGTTGGTTCTATCCACTCTGGCTTCACGGGGGCTCCAGCCGACAGCTGAAGCTTGAGTTTCTGTCCAGCCAGGCTGCAGCCATTTTGCCACGATTCTTCCGCCAGGGAGCTTCCCGAAACGAACTTCGCTGACCATCTCTGAGCCGACTGGAACGGTGGAAACTGCAGAGTCTGTGACTTTGGTCACACAACGCCACAGCCCTTCGAATTCGCCTGGAAACGAGTTAGGCAGACGATAAGGATCCATTGCAGCGACCGGAGGTCGAGCGAATGCTGTTTTTAATGGTGGGTTGAATTTGTCGCTAACTCCGTAGCCCGGAGTGAGATTTGCGGTCGGCTGAGTTGGAGCTTGTATATTGGGAGTCTGTACAGGAGTCGCCGCGTGGGATACTGCCTGCGTGTCCTGCGTATCTTCGGTGCCAG
>CAYTDR010000506.1:0-6161 GCA_964436185.1 uncultured Candidatus Obscuribacterales bacterium
CGGGTTTCTTCGGGTCCCAAACCAGCGCATTGATAGTAAAGTCCCTTCGCCGAATGTCCGATTCGATGGTACCGCCGATACAACCAGCGAAATCGATGATGCGTGCATCTTCAAGCACAACTCTGGCAGTGTCGAAATCCCGGTCTAGGAGAACGAAGTGTCCTCCAGTCTTTTCAGCGCAATGGCGAGCGAAGTCTACAGCAGTCATGGAGGCGACGGCGAAGTCTAAGTCCTTGAACACTTCCTTGCCATCAGGCTGTGGTCGAGAAGAAGAAGAGAGTACGTCTCTCAAGAAGCCGCCGACAAGATATACGGAAGCAGAAGTTGCATCGGCAACCGAGACGACTTCCTGAACAAGAGGCAGATCTCCAGGGTGTTTGCCGGATGGAAAGGCTGCGTTTACGTATGGCATCATCGCTCCAGGTCAACCGACACTTGAACATCGAACATTCGCTCGAGGGTGGAGAGGCTCCTCCTCTTTCGGACTGGATGTCTCCAATTCGGCTATTCGAATTCCGAGCTGAGCAGAGCTAAGAAGCTACGGACCTAGGTCGACTGCGTTTGATCGGCGAGATTGTTATGCTCGAACGGTTCCTTCGACTGGCCGGTTTCCTGGTTTGGAATGCGAAAATGCCCGAGAACATATACGATACCACCAATTATGCTGCCCGAAGCGGTCATTCCCAGCCATATCAGTGCGTATGTGAGGGCGGTGGAGGATTCGACGTTCGACGCCGTTAGGAAATAAGTGTACGCCCATTCACGCACCCCAATTCCATTTACAGAGGGTGTGACGAACCCCAGCACTGCAACTAACGGATAGAAGACAAAGTAATACCAGAACGACACTTGAGAGAAGTCCAGACCCAAGGACATTCCGACAAGAATGTGGGTGCAGACCATGAGCATCTGGAAAATAATCGAGAGAGCCAGTGCCTTGAGCATGGTCGGTTTGTTCTGCCAGTAAACGCGAACTGTGCTGTGGTTCAGCTTTTTGCTCAGCCAGTTCGACTCTCCTAGAAGTCTGTTGCTGATCTGAGGCAGGAACGGTAGGACTATGCAGACGCCGAACGTCATTGCGAATACCGGCGCCTTCATTTCCAGGGGCAGAGATGTTGCTGGTCCATATAGAAGTCCGATGGTGGCAAAAACGAGCAGGACGGCGATGCCGATCGCTCTGTCTATGAGTACTGTGGACAGTGCGTGAAGGTACTTACTAGTGCCTTTCGCTTCTTTTCCCTTTGTAAGGTAATAGCATTTCGTGAAGTCGCCGCCTACCGTAGAAGGAAGGAACATATTGAAGAACATGCCCACATAGGTGTATTGCGCCATTTTGTAGAATCGCTCGTGGAAATCGACAGCAGTAGCGAGCAACTGCCATCTGTAAGCGATAATCAGACCGCTAAAAGTGTAGATAAGGAAGGCCAGGCCTAAAGTAGTTTTGTTGGCGGAAAGGGCTGCTTGCCAACTCTGCGACAAATCCACCTTGCCGAATGCAAAGAGGCTAATGAATAGAACCGCACTTATGGCAAGTTTCAGGAGATTCTTGGTTCTGGGGGACATTGAAAACGACCGCATATAGCCAGTCAATGAGCCTACCAGGCCAGGTTTCGAGGCAACGGCGCCGGGGCGCGTTGCGGTTTCCTGCCGAAGCTCCGGTTGCTCTAGGGTTCCTATTGCTTTTGACACTGGTAAGACCAAACAGGGGGACTGCAAAAATCTAGTGTTTGTGGCGCTTAATTGGTGACGTCCCATGTTATTCCACCGGCTGGAAAACCAGAAAGCCAAAATAATTAAACTCATTCGCAAAAGGGGGAATAATTAGACTCAGAGAGCGACATGTTCCACTTGGAAGCGGTAGAATTAAATTTTCAAAACGTTTCAATTTCCCGAGTTTGACGAGCTGAGGAACATTTTTCGCAAAATCGACGGCTACTAATTCGGAGATCCTATATAAACTAAATTAGGCTCCGTCGAAATTTAGCCCTGAGTTAGTGCGCTACAAGGAATGTTATCTCTCGGCTTTGAGAACACAGTTTTGGTCTAATATTTTTGTAGGAGGTTGTGTTGTTGGCTTATTAGCTGGTAAAAGACCAAGATAATTCAGAAACCAAGTAGCGAACTGATTAAACAAAGAATCTAAGAGGACTCACAATCTTGTCAAGGCGCAAAACATTCGCAAGAGTAGGCATTCCACTTCTGACCTGTATGATGGTTTTCGGTCTACAGAGCTGGCTGTTGGCATCAGATAATAGCGATATCAACCACGTACTGCTGGCTGACGCAAGTACTGATCACAACCCGGTGATGGTAGCTCAGGCGCGATCCGGACTGGTGATGCCCCAAGTTTTATTTCAACGCGCGTGGAGACTCATCAAGGAGACATACTACGACCAGTCTTTCGGCGGTCAGGACTGGAACCGCTGGAAACATCGTTATGATGGAAAGCTAACTACGTTGGATGATGCACATAAAGCCATCGAAACCATGCTTTACAGCCTTGGCGATCCTTATACGCGATTCCTTGATCGAGAAGCGTTCGACGAAGAGCGCTCTCAGATCGAAGCCCACTTGTTTGGAGTGGGAATGCAGCTTGGCATGAACTCCAAGTCGCATAAAGTGGTTGTAATTGCCCCTATAGAGGGCACTCCAGCATACAAAGCTGGCATTCTTCCTGGTTGGGAAATCGTAGAAGTAGATGAAAAACCGGTAAAAGGTGAGTCACTTGATCAGGTCGTCAAGAAAATACGCGGAGAGATTAATTCAGTTGTCCATCTGACCTTTGAGACAAAGGATGCAAAGAGAAAGAAGATCAAGCTCGTGCGAGCTGAGATTCCAATCAGAGCAGTGGCGAAAGCTGACGTCCTTCCCGGAAACATCGGATATATAAGATTGGAAAGCTTCATCTCTTCCAAAGCCAATGATGAGATGAGACAAGCAATCAAGAAGGTAGGAAACACCGACGGACTGATTCTCGATCTGCGAAACAACCCAGGTGGTCTGCTCAGCAATGCAATCGAGATTGCCAACATGTTCCTCGATCGAGGTGTGATTGTAAGCACCATTGATTCTGATGGATACAAGCAGTCGACCTTCTCCTCCAATCGACCTCTAACCAAGGCTCCTATGGTCGTTCTAATCAATAAAGGAAGCGCTTCCGCTTCGGAGATCTTGAGTGGAGCATTGCATGACAACGGTCGAGCGAAATTGGTCGGTGACAAGACATTTGGAAAAGGTCTTGTACAGGCGATTAATCACCTTGATGACGGATCTGGTGTCAACGTGACCATTGCCAGATATCTCACTCCTAATGACATCGACATCCACAAGAGCGGCATTGTCCCCGATGTGAAAGTCGATCTCAAAGACAAAGATTGGGATGACGGCAAAGGTCCTTGGTGGGTCGACTTCTCCTACTCTAAATTTAATAGAGAGCCGACCGATGGAAAAGACGTTCAGCTCAACAAAGCGATCGAAACCATCAAGAAGGAAGTTGGAGAAAAGAGAACCGCTAGCGTATCCAAGCTCTGATTCAGAAAGATCGATAGAAATTGAAGGCGAGGCTGCATCTAAAGTGCAGCCTCGTTTTATTTCAGTTTCCGCTCGACTGGTTTTTGTGCTTCAACTTTGTCCTCTTCTGCCGGTTCTTTCTGTTTGGCTTTGAAAAGTGACACGGTTGTGAGTGATGGTTGAGATGGTCAGTTCAAACCATCAACGAAGGAGTTGGCGAAAAGAGAACTGAGATACCCAAGTTCTGATTTTCAGCAGGATCAGAAGAAATTGAAGGCTCTGAGTCTCACGATCTAGAGAAATTGAAGGCAAGGCTGCATCCAGGACGGCAGCCTCATTTTTAGCTCTAGCAATCCAGACCGGTCTCCGCCCGCCCATGGTGTTTGAGCTGAGTGGTGGCTGAAATGGTTGTTGCCATCTCCATAAGCCAATCCGGAGCGCGCCTGCCTGTGAGTAAGACGACGGTAGGATCGTTCCTTTGCTCGAGGACTTGCGAGACGCTGTCCCAATCGATCAAACCTACGCGGGCAACATCCAGTAGTTCGTCCCCTATGACAACATCGTCACCTCGAACTAATCCTTCGCGAAAATACTCAAGCCCTTTTTGGGCTGCTTCTCGATCTTCGGCGGAGATGCCGTTCGGCGAGCTGTAGAATCGAAAACTGCCTCCGGGCCCCGCGCCGATCCTGTTAACGCCGGTGTAGTTGACGGACAACTTTCCGAACCCTTCCTCATTGCATCCGGCAAGGATTCTCAAGCCTCGTCCTTCGCTCGAGTTTTCTTCCAGCTTGTCGAAGAAAACCAGCGTGACATTTTTACCTGTGCTCAACGCTCTGATGAGAACACCAAACGTTGCCGTGGTCTTTCCGCAAGCAGTACCAAGATAGAGGCGAATCCGCTCGCGTGCCTCTTTCTCGGTGCCAGATTCAGAGGAAGCTTTAGTGGATGCATCGGTGCTTGTCATACTCACTCTCCAGCGTCAGAACTTTACTATAGGAGTAGGTCGACCATTGTCATCCACGCAGACGAAGGTAAGGTCGGCCTCAGTGACCTCTAGCCTATCATGACCTCGCTCAACTTCTACCAGCACATGAACGGTCACAGATGTATGGCCTACTCGGGTTGTGTTCGTGTAGAAACTGACGACTTCTCCTACGTGGACGGGAGAAATAAAAGTCACTTCCTTAATAGCCTTCGTCACCACTTTCTGTCTGGTGGTCTTGTGAACCTCAACCGCGCCGGCAAGATCGATATAACTAAGGATGATGCCTCCGAAGATAAAGCCTTGACTGTTTGTGTCTTTCGGCAGAAGGACTACTCTAATTGATGGCTCTCGTGATGGCATTTGGATTCCTTCAATGACTCAGTTGAATATCTTGCACGAAAAATGACTTCTGATACCAATAATAATGCTGATAAGTCTCTTCGCTACCGTTCGACAAACCCAGGTGATGGAGAGTCTCTCCGTGTGTTTCAGCATAATGTTGGACGCAGACTCTCACTTAGCAAATGCAGTTCAAAACGTATCTATCTTACAGAGACTTTTCCGAAACCTTACTTGACTCGCAGGCTATCTTCGAATGGTGAAGATAATGAAAGTAGCTCTATCTATGGTATCACCGCAAGTTTCCTCAAAAAGTTGTTTATTCGCTTCGATAATCAGGTTGGCTTCTAGCCTGGTTGCAAGTATGGTGTCAGGTAGAAAAAACGGGAACTTTTCCCGAATGACGCCATCCGGCCGACAAAATATTAACGTTCGAATTCTTTACTGGTTGGGAAAGTTGTCTATAATCAGTATGATTTAATTCTGGCGATTATATTGGCAACTTACTAACTCTTAGATTCTATCGATGCAAACAGAAAATTCTTTGTCAACAAAACTGATCATTCCAATGATCGTTTCGGCGTGTCTGTCCTGTGCGACGCCTTCGCAGGCGACGGAGGCACCGCAAATGGTGCCATCGAGCACGGTGAGCGACAGCAGCATTACTGATTCGAATGTGGCATCAAATCTCGTCACTGCTGAGTTAGAGACCGTCGCCCAGGTGCCCTCGGTTGATTCTCCGGGTGTTGCGCTCGAAGCCTCCGAGTTGCTTTCCTCGTCAGAACCGGCAAGCCCGCCGATGGCAATTCCTGAAACGCTGGCATCCTATCTCGACAAGGCATCGAGCGATAAACCACGTATGGTGACCACAGCAGGTGGAAGTAATTTGCTCGCCAGCAAAAACTCATCACCGGTGATGGCACTCTTTACTGAAAAAAATAAGACTGCCGAATCGAGTTCCAGCGAAGTCTCAGACAAGACCTAAGAAAAAATTTCTGATGAATCTTCAAGCGCGAAGGATTCAGATGCTGAGTCGCAATTGAAGCCTTTCTCCATCGCTCAAGCAACAACTGATACCGGCACCGGTGGCGGTCTTGATCTTACTCCGGTGAGATTGCCGAATCGCACACCTGCGTTCGATCGGTTTGATTCATTCAGGGCGAATGCTTTATATCGATTGCCTGGCAGAATGTTCTTCAGCGCCGTAGTCGAGAACTCCCTCCGATGCGAGACAAACGTTTTCCAGACTGCCCGTACTGAAAAGACGGACATGATCTATCGTGTCCTACCTAACACCACAGTTGGGTACGCGCTGGGCAGATACACA
>CAYTDR010000507.1:0-6155 GCA_964436185.1 uncultured Candidatus Obscuribacterales bacterium
AAGGAAGGATGGCTGTTCTTGTCTCAGGACGCTTTTGCTGAGCCAGACCTATTGCCTTCAAGAGAAGTGCTGTGACTGTAAGCTTCACTCCTCTGCTTGCATACTCTTGTTGGATTTGTTTGGCCCAACTCATGTCTATGTCGCAAAGTATATATGTCGGGACTGAGTTGCGAGCAACAAAAGTAATCAAGTCCAGGACGTTCCAGCGACAACGATCGAGTGATGAAAGCGAATAACGAGCGGCAGAATTTCGAGTCAAAGTATTAAACCTCTTCACCATTGTAGTCACAGACACATAGGTCGATTCATCCACCGCAGGGATGGTTACTTGCTTGATCCTTGGATGACGTGATGCAGAACCCTTCGTCAACTCAAGTCTGCTGTGCTTATTCATGCTCTAGAGCGATGTCGGTTAACCGGTTGTGCCCTAAGCTGACAGTTAAAGATTAGTGAGGATTGGAAATGTGCAAATGTCAGAATTTATTCGCTCGAACTTCTCTTTGTCGGAGGGCTGTATCTATGCGCAATGACCAGACAGTCATTCCAACTATCTGTCCGTCACCTAGAGCAATCGATTATGGAATAGGATTCTTATCCGGACTAGAATACCTCCTGCCCAAATCTTCTGATGGGGTGAAGTTATGACTGGATGGATAATCCTGTGGTATCTAGTTTGCGCGCTGATGGGATTTGCATGGCATCTGGTCTACGAAGTTCTCAACCGTCCGCGGTTTCGCGATCAATTCACCGAAACCACTGAATCAGGTTACGAAGAGGATAGTGTAGGCCGTCCGTACGAAGATTCCAGCGGTCTAAACGTCGATCGGGATGTTCCGCATGTAGAGCCAATAGGCGGGACCGACATGGGGTCCATATGAAAGCTTCAAGCTATTTTTCGAACGCGCATTGTAAAAGGCGAAGGACGGCTCAGCGTCACTTATGGGACTGCTAGACGGCACTCAGGCAGCATAAGTAATACCATGCTTTAACGTCTGAAGTATGCTCGAGATCAAGGTGCAGATCTTTTCAGCAACCAAATTGTTGTCGCCCGCCGCAGTCGAGTCAGGTGTCGCGCTGCCTTTCAATGGAGGCTCTATACATATCAACATGATGCGCTCAGGCAGCCCGTTTTTCGAATCTGCTAACTCCTTTGCAATTTTAGCGTTGCTCACCGACCTATTTCTTGACAGAAGAGCCCTCACGTCGGCAATCGAGACAGTACCAGAAGCGATACCATAGCAAGTCAGATCAAGCAATACCACGGCCTTGTGTTTCGCCAGACACTCGCATAGATTTCCACTCAATTGGGAGAAGTCGAAGACACATACATTGGATAAAGTCGGCGTATCGAGCAAACAGCAAAGCGACTTAGAAAGCCAGTTCTCTTCAGCGTTGTCCGTGAGAACTATCACGGCCAATCCAGCCGACGATGGGTTTTCACGTGAACATTGACACTGCATATTTGGCTCGTTCCTTTCGTATGCATAAGAGTTGCATACCCACAGAATCTCATAGAAAGGAGTCGAGGCAATCCATCTCAAGGCTGACGAACAGTAGACCAATGTCCTTAGACTTCGCTCATCGAAGGCAGTACTTCTTGCGAAGCACAATCAGTGGTGCTTGAACTGCACTGTCCTCAAGATGGGTTTGACCTAAACTATGTGCAAACAAATCAGACTCTCTATACAAGGCCGCGTCGCATAGCATGAACAGCTGCTTGCGTTCGGTCGTCCACGGCCAACTTGTTGAGTATGTTACGCACATGAGTCTTTGCTGTAGCCAGAGAAATGATTAGTTTATCGGCAATTTGTTGATTGGAAAATCCATCGACAATAAGCTGCAAAACCTCGAGTTCCCTGGCTGAAAGCTGTTCCACCATGGGTCTGTCCATCACAGGAGCAGACTGCGGCGGCTTCTCCATCGCATGGACGGATGTTTGAGGTGAAGAGTTCTCGCTTCCCTCTCCCTTGCCGGAATAATGTCTCAAAACCCGGTTAGCAATAGCAGCATCCAGCCATGCGTCACCAGAGTTGACCGAGCGTATAGCTGTATAAAGTCTTTCCGGCTCGACGTCCTTCAAACAGTAACCAGATGCTCCTGCCGCCAACGATGCCAGTATGTCGCGATCATTGTCATGCTGAGTGAGCATAATTACGCGAATCTCCGGATTACTCTCCACAATTTTTCTCGCGGCCTGAATTCCATCCATGATCGGCATTCCAACATCCATCAAGATTACATTTGGTTGTAGCTTACCAGCGAGCTGGACAGCTTCTTCTCCATTGGCCGCTTCGCCTATCACATCGATGTCGCTAGTGCGCTTCAACGCTGCTTTCAAACCCATTCTAGTAAGGACATGATCCTCGACAAGCAGGACTTTTATACTCTTGACTTCATTTTCCGATTCAGGCATGGTTCGTTCCATCAGGGGAAGGTATAGGCTAGACTAGTATACTCAAACGTGGCGCTACTTCGTTACGCCTTACCATTCGGTTTGTTGCAAGCGCATTTATTGAGGTGATATGAGCCACGGCAGGTCAAAATCAGATCCAACACCCGAATTTAAACTCGATGACAAGGAGATCGAGCTCCGTAAAAAATGGCTGGAGCTAAATCCTGCCGATGAAGACCTTCTTAGAAACGAAATCGACCGCGTGATTTCGCATCGAGTCGATCAATTAATGGAATCGATGTACGGGCATTTTCTTGCTTTTGAAGAAACGAAGAGTTTTTTTCACGATGAAAGCACACTGCAGCGAGCCCAATCTGCCCAAAAGCAATATTTTGAGCGCCTGACTAAAGGTGACTATGGACCGATGTATGTTCAAGAGCGAATGGAGGTAGGCTCAACACATCAACGAATAGAGTTGGATCCCAAATGGTATATCGGAGCATACAATCGTGCTTGTTCCTGGATTATTCCTCTCCTCACCGAGGAATTCCGCAACGAGCCTGACAAGCTTCCCAAAGTCATTCTCGCTTTGTTGAAGATCATCTTCTTTGACATGGGTTTAGCTCTGGATAGCTACATCAACGCCAAAGAGGAGGCAATAAAAAGACATCGCGATGCAATCAGGGAACTCGAGACCGAAAAGCGCGTAACCAAAAGCATCCTGGAAGGTGCACCAATCGGCATTGTCAGCTTGAATGAGACATTGCAAATTCTGGAGTGCAATGAAGAGTTCGCTAGTATCGTCGGTGGTGTCGATAGACAGCAAATCATTGGCAGGTCGCTGCCCGATATCACGCCAAATCTTAAAACCTCGGACTTTAGCGAAGTGATCGCAACGGGCCAACCTTGTCGACGCTCTCAAGACAAACTGATGCTTTTGCCTAGCACAGTTGATGAGACGTATTGGGATTGGGCCGCCTGGCCTGTAAAAGAGGGGGCTAATGTTACTGGTCTTGTCGCCATGTTCGCAAATACCACCGATAGAGTTTTGCTTCAGCAACAACGAGAGGATTTCGTCGCTACTCTGACTCATGATCTGAAAACACCTGTCTCCGCGACTAACCGCGCAGTACGTTTTCTTCTGGAGGGCGACTTTGGGCCTATTTCCGAGCCACAAAGAGAATTGCTGGAAACTATCCTACAAAGCAATACGGCACTCTACAGTCTCGTTCAAACGTTGCTCGATGTATACAAGTTCGACAGTGGCGTGAAAGAATTCCACATGCGCAACTGTAATCTGGCAGTTACGATCGCACAGATGGTCACTGAGATAATGCCACTAGCTCAGGGTGTCGGGGTGGAACTAAGAGCAGTGCTTCCTTCGGACCCGCAAGATATCAAATGCGATGAGGAGGATATTCGCAGACTCCTGCAAAATCTTCTCGACAATTCACTCAAGTATACTCCCTCCGGAGGCTCCGTACTGGTCACGATGACACAGGATGAGGGAAAAACAAGAGTAACCGTGGCCGACACAGGCAGGGGCGTTCCAGAAGAGAACATGCCTAAACTGTTTCAAAGATTCTGGCAAGCCGGATCGACTGGACGTTATTATGCCAGTACAGGACTGGGGTTATACCTCTGTCGTCGAATCGCTGAAGGCCACGGAGGTCGCATCTGGTGCACCAGTGCACCCGGAGCCGGCAGCACTTTTACATTCGAAGTCTAAACCCGGGCTTACTCTTTCTCTATACCAGGCCGATGGCACCACAGACAGAGGCAGTACTCAAGCCGGATCATTTAGAACAAACTATTGGCATCGCTCAGTTGATCGATCTGCAAACGTTTCTTTAACGGATCGCTTTTCGCCAGCTAAGGTTTTCCAATTCGTAATCTGACAACCGATCCTTGAGAACGGAAAGAAGACTTCATGAACGCATCGCTCTCAATGTCGGTCTGTATATGCAGAAATCTTCTTCCCTGATCTTCCTCGACGGCAAATCCAATCAACCGGTGTTTCAGAGGTTTGCCACCTGCATCAAATACATTGATCACCTCAACGTTTCCAATTCCTTTCCAATCCGGAGGAACAGGAATAGTAATCAGAGCGCGATCGTTATACATGTTCGGGGTTTTGGATAGGTCACTGTAATAGGTGTCGGTCAGGCTGCACTTGAGCTCAGGATCAGTAACCGTAAGAATGACATTCAAGACTCCAGCTTGCTCCTCAATTCGTGTTGCAAGAGGCGGAGAAACTATTGCCTCGTTGAGAACCAGAGACGGGTCTCCAAAAAGTAGTCTAGCAGCGGTGCCGCTCATCATAATCTGAGCCGGAGTGAGTTTCGGTGAGGGTTGATCATTTTTCAACTCGGAGAAATTATATGCTTTGCCCTCATTGGCAAGGATGACACCATCATAGGTGTTCTTGATCACATCACCAAGGCAACTTCCAGTGAAGGCAAGGAACTCCATCTCTTGGTAAACCGGAATGCCATGATCGGGATGCACTGCCGCCAGGTATGCCAGCACATTGTTGCTCAACAAAGCAAGAGCGAACGTGTCTTTACTCTCGTGTTCCTTCACCTTACCAGACGCTGTCCAGAGATCGAACCATCTGCTTGTGACGCCCGTATAGCAGGCTCCATTGAATACGATACAGGGAGAAAGTATAAGTCGACTGACCTGGTCAGCAGTAATCCCGTCGTCAACTCGATCTGGGTGCCCATGACCGCCGAAATGTACGAGTCCAAAATCGTCCATCGAGTCAATTCTGGAATCTGTAAATCCTGACTTACCATGACTGATTGTCCGGCAGGTCAAGCATCTGCCTAATGGCGAAAGCATAAATGCACCGGGTAAGTTTTCGAAGTACTCGGGCGCTGCTTGCTCGTTTGGACCCACGTCGTCAATGACCGCATTTCTTAAACTGGCGCGTTCTGCTACTGACCGAGAGATTCGCTGGACGAATTCGAGCGTCGTCTGCGGAGTGCTTCCCGTGATCCAGCCCGTCCGAGTGTCAACAAACGGATCATCATCAAGCTCTGAAGTCATCTTCAGCCAACGCCAGGCAAAATTTACGTCAAGCTCCTCCGGCTGTACAAAAACTTGAGTAAATCTGGGTTGCACCTTGGCCAACTGTTTCCTGGCCGTTTCGAGATCGTTCTTATTGAAAACAGCAAAATCGGCCGCTGGATGAAGCTTTCTGGCTAGCGTAATTGCCACCTTATTGCACGCGGCAGCCTGTTCTGTTGCCAAGATCGAATAAGGTCCCCTCAGATCAAGCCTCACCCGCATTGGCTTGAACTTGATTGAAGGTTCTGGTGTATTGCGGGCGCTATAGATCAGGTTGGCTACGACCGTTGAAATCGAGACAACTATTACCAGGAAACCTATTACTTTCGCGACGGTGCGAGATGGCAAGTTGCTCTCTCTTTGGATGCGGGTGTGAATAATCAGGATTATAGCCAATAATCATCTCTTTGTTTTATTCCTCTTCGTCAGAAATCGGGACAGGAGCTTTGTGCTTCTGCCAATTATTGTCGTTCTGGTATTTATTGGTTTGATGAGCAAGAGAAGCGGCGACATAGGCACCACTGGCGGTGGATTACTATCGATCGGAAAGAGTCGCGCAAGGGTATACATCGATAAAGGGAAGGGTGCAGCGGAGTTGCTTATCAAAGAGACGCTGACTGACACGGAACTGTCCATAATACTCGCAGATGATACGTTGGAAGTGATGATCAATGCTCCTCCGCCACCTCAG
>CAYTDR010000508.1:0-6152 GCA_964436185.1 uncultured Candidatus Obscuribacterales bacterium
GACGTAAATGTGGTGAAGATGAAGCAGTAAGCGCTGATTCAAACTCGCAAAGCGCATCTATATCAAATCGTTTACTGCGAAGGAAGAATTCCCCTGCTTTCGATAAGGCGTCGGCATGAAGATCGTCTTTGTCGTTCAAATCTTGAAACCATTTGACAAGTTTACTCCAGGGCATACTGGCAATAGCTAATCGGACGCGCAACGACACTGTGCATGGGTCGTTCTCCAATTCGGCGGTCGTCGCATAGGCGGCTTGCGAAAACTTTTGACGATCGATGCTCAACGCTCCTTCCAGCTGTGCAACTAGTGTTGTGAGGTTCCTGCGCTTTGACATCACTTCTTTGGCAGCCCGAGGGAACACACTCGATGCTTTGTGCGGATACATCGTGAGCAGAACTTGTGTGCCCGCGACACATTCGTCTATATTGTCTGAAGCAAGAACCGATATGATACCAGTGCATAATCGCATTTCTGGATCTGCAACTGGCGTCGTCCTGCAGCGCTCCAAAACCTTCTTTCTGACACGCGCTGAGTCGTGTTCCAAACCTTTCAACAGTAAATTGACAAGTTCTTTTTGACTATACAGCGAAAGCCTCTCGGCTGGCGTTCTGATAGATGTGAAGGCGATCGCTTGATCTGAGTCTTCTACTGCAGTGGTTAACGCCTTCCATGACTCCGGATTTTCGAGATGGGACCAGAGTGCTCTTATAGTCGCGATTCTTACATCTCGATGAAGTGGTTCCTTGATGAGCTCAAGCAATTCACTTCGGGCATCTTCAGATTGAATGTCACCCAGCAACCTCACTACCTCTTTAAACACCGTCACCGTTTGGCGCGGAGTCTTTCTCAAAAGTTCAAGAGCCACCTCTGGTGGCATTTTTAGGAGGCACTTGCGGAGCGCGTAAATGGCCACGCTGGCCCGCTCATCCTCGAGTGCTTCTTGTAAAAGTGGCAGACCCTGCCCTTCATCAAGACGCGACAATGCTAATAAGGCAGTGTCACGCTCTGCTATTTTTGTATTGGTTGCCTCCGCGTACTTTTCAAAAATCCGAATGGGGCAGTCCGGAATTCGAGCAAGCTGATTGAGTACGAAAAAGTTTTCATGCAAACGATTTTTGTTATTCGTAGCCATTCCATGCAAGACGTCAGAATATATCTGCAGCTGCATTTTACTGAGTAGAGCCATACTGTCATTAAGTTGTGGCACAACACGAATCCTTCCTGTTGCAAAACGTCCCGGCAATATGTTCTGCCCCAAATATGGTGTCAGCAGATCCTGACGGTGCTTGTGCAAGTATGCAACTACAGATGCATCGACTCCCCAGGACTTATCCTTTTTCAACATCTCCGGAACCAACACTTGTAAGTGCGTAAATGCATTTTGTCGCAAGAGATGAAATGCGGTTTGTGAATAGTGCGTGGGTGTAGCTTGAAAAACTATCTTATCGAGAAGATCGATCAACTGACTGACTGCGGTCAACCGTCTGCCAAACAACTGTGCGGCTCTGAGCACAATGCTTTCGTACTCTTTCTTCTTCCAGCTGGTTAAGACTGGTACTATTTGCCATGCTATCTCTCTGGCTTGCTCGTCATTAATGATTCTGTCCAAATTGCCATAGAAAGAGGGCCCACGCTCTCGCCAGAAAATAGCCAGTTTAATTGCAGCCCACTTCGGATGAAATGGAGTCAACAAGATAAGCAAAGCCTCTAGTCGTTCTGCAGTCGTGAACGATAAATCACGGGCATCAAGTGCGTCTTTCAGGATATCTGCCAGATCGTCGAGATGCTGCTCTTTCCAAACAGACGGCGGAAGCAGAGATAAGGACCTCGCGATTTGAAGCCTTACTGGATCTTGTTCTTTCTTGCGTTTTTTGATTTCTGCAAGCGCATCAGATAGATGTTCACTATTGAATCGGATCGAGCCAATGAGAGCCTGCCATGCCAGACCTCTCAGCTCTGCGTCTGGATCGCCTAGCTCGTTTGAAACATAATCTTTCGCCTCGAGCCATGGCAAGAATGATGCATATTTCAGTCGAACTTGCGGATTGGCAGCTAGACTGTCCAGGGCAAGATGCACACGCGCTTCCATCTGTCTGGCAGTGCCTGGCAACAGTGCAATGACGTTGGTATCAAGTGTTCCATTAAGGGAAAGCGTGCGCCAAGCTGTGGCAAAATGCTCGTAAATGAGCATCCTATTTTCCACAGTCAGTTTTTTCATAAATCGAACCAGCGAAGTCTGTGGGTACTTAGTCAGTATCCTCAGAAGAAGTGGTCCGTCAAGGCGATGCAAGACGGGAAGAAAATTGATAGTTGCGCTATCCTCATGCTCACTACATATGGTGGCGATCTCGGTGGGAAAGGACAGTGCGACGTTTTGCAGATTTAGCTGACTGAGCGAGCAGTGGCGCGACAAGATTTTGGTGAGTTCTAGGCAGTCCTTCATACGGTTCTTGGCAAAAATAGGGAGGCTTGCGTTGACGATCCAGAGGAGGCGCTGGTCCAATTCCGTCGCCCTTTCCGCTCGTCGCATTAGCGATGAAAGAGAAAAGTCACTTTTGTTTCTTGTCAAACGCTTCCACTCGATTGCGGTGCATGAGTCCTCAATGTCTTCCCAGTGTTTCTCGACAAACTCCGTTGACCCGTACGGCAACAGCGCGGAAAACCCGACTCGGTCCCGCTCCTGTAAATGGCTGAGAATTCGGTTGATTGGTTCGAACCTTTTTCTCTTATTTAACTCTTTAAGCAAGCATTTTTGGTTTACGGGAGTGCAATGTGAAAATGCCTCTATGGCCTGCTGGTCATTTGCATATTTTGAGACGAGCTTGCGAGCCACGTTTCTTATAATTTCTGATTTGTCTTTTAGTGCCTCGAGAATGTGCTCACCGTCTCTGGTACCATGGCAAGCGTTGAGGGCGAGAATTCTGTCAGTAAAGCCTCCAGACCGCATCTGAGTCAATATGTATTTAGCTTTTTCGGCTGCAGAACCTTCTGCTAAGGTCTCCCTGCCAAGCTCATACATGACCTTGACACGCTCTCTATACGTCACCTTATTCAAGTGTTTTTCAAATTCCAGTGCTGCCTTTTTCTGTTCATGTCTCAAAACATCGGTCCAATCATATATTTTGCTTGGCATGGTCGGCTCCCACTTGGCGATGCAGACTATTTATACCCAGGAGGATCTGCGGTATTGCAACTCGAAATCCCTTTCATTGCAATCAAAAGTGATCGTGCATAAACAATACAATCTTGTCGAAGAGTTTTTCCGGATATTCCGGTGATCTCAACAAACTGAAAGGCTACGCTCTAGTCGTCACACTCAAGGTGCAATATAAAGAGAATCGATGAAACTCCGTTCGGTTTCAAGAAGCAGGCAAGCTCTCGAACGATGAATCTGCTGAAGGACGTGTTCTATTCGGTTTTTCTCTCAAGTATGTTCCGTCGAGTAGATGCTGAGTCATAGCATCGTCATCCAGGAACACATCAACCCACGCTTCCTCATCCGTCAGTTCTCGAAAACTCTGGAGTTCGCATATACAGCACCACCCGGAATCAGTGACGCAAGCCGTTCGGAAATGCATTACTGCTCTCCTTTCAGTGCGAGTCTTTGATTATCGAGAACTCGCCTATACGATTCAAGAATGCGACAGCCATGAGCAGGTCGATTCCTTCCAGTTCGGCGTTCCTGCAGCCTCAAGGCACCGACTCTCAATCATGGAATTTTAGCCTCTAAACATGGCTTTCGGACGAGGACTGATCAACAGAGCAGAACTGACCGACTGGGAAGAACAGTCCTGGACCTAATTCGGTACCAGTACACACGACGAAGGCTAAAGGGTTTTCGTAATTGCATGGCTGACTAATCGAAATCGGCTTAACGACGATCTCTTGAAAGGAGCGGCAAGTTGTTCCGTCCTAAAGCATTCTGATTAAGCCGACTTCGAACTGAGCGAAGAGGTCTCCAAACTGACGGAATGGATCAAATTTCCTGCGTGTAAACCAGAAGAAAGGATAGTTCGGCCTTGGGCAGAATACTGTCTACTTCTCCTCCCTGAACAGTTAGTGTAGGGTGATGAAACTTGTCCCACTCCTACGTGCATTCTTCCTTCTATTCCTGTCGACTTCAGGACTGGTTGCAACGGCTGCTGAATGCAAAGTACCTGCACCGGATGACTACAGGCTGACAGTTAGTTTTGATAAGGAAAAGTATTTTCTGGGCGAAAATGTGCTTGCGCACTTTTCGGTGGAAAATATAGGCAAAAAAGAGTTTGATGTGGACTCTGGCAGCGATTATAATAGTGCTCCACGTCACGTGAGATTCAAAGTTACCGCGGTTGGACCGGACGGCGCCGTTGCAGAAGATCCGTATCCGAACCCGTTCTGTTCGGGCGGCATAGGTGGTCCAGCGGTGGTGAAACCGGGTGACTCATTCCAGAGATCAATACCACTTCTACGCTATTGTCGTTTCGATAAACCTGGTACGTACAAGATTTCCATCAGCCACGATTTAGGTTGGAATCTAAAAGATAAAATGCCGAAAGCCTTCGGGCAGGTAACATTGCTAATGCCTACGGCTGCAGAGGCGATTCGCGTCGTTGACAAAATGTACAAACTTCCCGATGCCGGACAGAGAAGTGTTAGTAGCCGTGGCGAATATCAGGACTTCACTGCCCTGTCGTATCCAGTTTACCTTCCAACACTACTTCAACGGTCTCAAACCTCCACCGTAGCCAAACAAGCGCTCATTGGCATCGCCTCCATCGCTACGACGGAAGCGACAGGAGCTATGATCGGATTGGCTCATAGCAAAAACGCGGTCATAGCCTTCGATGCAGCATCACTTCTGTGTTTGCGTCTTCCAGATCCCCAATGGACAGGTCGTCTTGGACGCCGCGATATATTCGAAGACCCTCGCAATTTAGAACGTTCACGACTGGTGAAACGCAGTTGGAATGCCGATCTCGCTCCGCAAGTGCGAGCGATTGCCAGAGATCTTTTAACCAGTGCAGATGTATCCCATATCGCTAGAGGTGCGTTCATGCTGGAGTGTATCGGCACCACAAATGATGTCAGAGCATTGACTCGCGCGCTCGATAAAGCCCTTCTACAGACGAAACAAATGAAACTCGAAGAAGACGTTTATCCACGCCCTAGAGGTGCGGTTGCTGAGCTGATGAGAGCGGGTAAGATTCTTGGAGAAAACGAAGGTGTCGTATCTTCGCGACCAACTTCGCCGGGACAGGCGGCGATGTTTTTGACTGCAATTGGTAGTAATCCGAAATATCGTCCATCAGGTTGGAAAGAACAGTACATGCGACTCTTCAAAAGTGACATTCCGTATTTGCGCGAGTTGACACTGGTAAACTTGCCGCTACCTCCACAATTTCCAGTCAATCAGAATATAACCGACCTCTTATTAGACAAGAATGTCGATGTTAGAATTGCTGCCTGCGAGCTGATCGACCGAGCCAATTTGACGGATATGAAACAGCCATTACTTGCGAATGTCAGGCAGGCCAAAGAAGATTGGCATCTCAGAGCGGCGGTCAATTCGTCAGTAAAATTGGGTTGCTTCCGGCAAGCTGTCGAAATCATGGTTTCGCGCCTGGATGAGCCTGGCATGTTAGAGCCGATGCTGCAACACTTACAAGGCACCGTTGACGGTGATCAGGGAGCTGCATTTGATCGCGAGCCAGCAAAAAATGCAGGCGCTAAAATCAAACCGTTCTGGCAGGAGCTACTGAAAAATCATGGTCATGTTCTTCAATCCGGAGGAAGATTCAAATTCGGTGCTCCTTATTTGAAAGCTGACCTTTTTCCGGATGGGTATCACTTCTATCTGTCCGACGGAAAACTTTGGCCGTAACTTAAGTCTGATGGGGTTCCCTGGCACCGGCACAAAAAGCCCGCACCTTGCCGATCCTAAGAAAGGATGGCACTTCGAAATCAGGAGAGCCATCTTTCGTACAGGTGCGAGACACAACCGGAACACCGTCAGCTCGAATCCCGCCCAAGCGTGTTTATCGTAAACGAACTACTTGAGCCCCACTCCGATAGTGTAGACATTTCCTTTACTTTGAATGCGCAAATATTGCTACTGCAGATTACTCAATCGGCCGCAAGACTGATATGAATCAGTCCTGAGCACGTCACAG